>CAMZEO010000063.1 GCA_947305735.1 uncultured Planctomycetales bacterium
GAATTGAATCGGGCGAACGGTAATCCGGGCGCTTACAAGTCGGTAGAAGGACTGGAGTATCTCAATAAACTGATCTCTATCGATCAGGCTCCAATTGGGCGCACGCCTCGTTCTAATCCCGCGACTTATATAAAACTCTTTGACGAAATTAGAAAGCTCTTTTCAGAGACCCCCGAAGCGCGCGCCAAGGGATTCACGCCTGGTAGGTTTAGTTTTAATGTTCAGGGAGGGCGTTGCGAAGCTTGCGAGGGAAATGGTTCCACCCGTTTGGAGATGGATTTTCTTGCCGACGTTTGGACAACCTGTCCCGTTTGCGGAGGTCGGCGATTTAATCAGGAAACGACGGCTATTAAATACAAGGGGTTGTCCATTGATCAAGTTTTGGCTCTTGATGTTGAGACGGCGTTAAAACATTTTGAAAATATTCCCAAAATTCGAGAAAAGTTACAAACGCTTTACGACGTCGGACTTGGTTATATGAAGTTGGGACAACCTTCTCCAACGTTGTCCGGAGGAGAAGCTCAACGCGTAAAATTAGCCAAGGAGCTTGTTAAGAAAAGTTCCGGTAAGACGATGTATCTCCTCGATGAACCAACGACGGGGTTGCATTTTGCCGATATTCGACTATTGCTGAGAGTTTTGCGAAGTTTCGCCGACGCCGGCAACACCGTGCTAATTGTTGAACATAATTTGGACGTTATAAAGACTGCCGATTGGATTATTGACTTAGGTCCCGAGGGAGGCGACGCGGGGGGAAGGATTGTTGCCGAAGGAACGCCTGAGATGATAATTAAGAGTCCTGATTCCTATACGGGAAAGGCGTTAAAGGAATTCTTAAATAAAGATCGCGAGACTCTCGTCCAGAACGCTTTTCAGAGAGACTCGCGTCGAGACGACGGTTTGACGGAATCCGATGTTGAAGGGTCGATTTTGATACAAGGCGCTTGCGAGCATAACCTGCAAAATATTTCCGTAGAAATTCCCCGGAATAAAATGACTGTTTGTTGTGGTCCGAGCGGTAGCGGCAAATCTTCTTTAGCAATAGACGTCGCGTATGCGGAGGGACGCAGAAGATACGTTGAAAGTCTTTCGAGCTATGCGCGACAGTTTTTGGGGCAAATTCAGAAGCCAAAAGTTGAAAAAACGATAGGTATTTCTCCTTCTATCGCAATTGAGCAAAAGACCACAAGCCGTTCTCCTCGTTCGACTGTCGGAACGATAACGGAAATACATGATTATTTAAGAGTTGTGTTCGCAAGATTAGGGGTTTCCTATTGCCCGAATTGCGACTGCCCGATCGGTTCTCAGTCGACGGACGAGATTGTCGCGCGGATTATGTTGCAAGACGCCGGGACGCGAGCAATGTTAACGGCTCCTTTACGCTTGGAAGCGGGCGAAGGTTTCGAGAAACTTTGGCAACGCCTTCGAGCTCAGGGGTTTTCACGTATTCGAGTTAA
The DNA here is from genome assembly GCA_947305735.1 of uncultured Planctomycetales bacterium. Classification (GTDB taxonomy): domain Bacteria; phylum Planctomycetota; class Planctomycetia; order Pirellulales; family Thermoguttaceae; genus RUG369. The sequence continues at coordinate 1,458 of CAMZEO010000063.1, forward strand.
TGGTCAGACATATTCCTTGGATTCTCCACCGGAATTGAGTCGAAAATCTGTGGTCGACGTCGAGGTCGTTGTTGATCGTTTACGTTTAAAAACGAATTCCAACGCCAATTTGGAAAGAAGTAGGCGAAGTCGAATTGCCGATAGCGTGGAAACAGCCTTAGAATGGGGAGAAGGAGTTATTCGTTTGGTTATCATCGACGAAAATAGACCCGAACGTGACTGGACTTCGCTGACGATGAGTCAAAAAATGTCTTGCGAGAAATGTGGCCGAGCGTTTGAAGTCCTTACTCCAAAACATTTTTCGTTTAATAGTGTTTTGGGATGTTGTCCGCGTTGCGGAGGATTAGGCGTGCACCCAGGCGCCAATCCGTCTAGTTTCATTCGTGATCCGAAGCTAACAATCGCCGAGGGCGCTATTAGCGTTTGGTCCGACTTAGACTCTCCCGTCACCGTCGCGATGATGAGAGCTTTCGCGCGAGAAACGGGGACGCCGCTTAATGTGTCGTTCGATCGGTTAGATTCCCGTTTTAAAAGAATGTTGTTTAATGGAACTGGAGAAAGATGGATTAGTGTCCTTAAATGTGATTTAGACGCGGCGCGCAAAGCGCGCAACGCGGAGGAACGCGCGGAAGGAGCGCGCCTCGGCGTGAGACCAGGTTCTAGTCAAACAGTTTTTCAGTTTCAGTATAAAGGGATTTACCCCGCGACGGAAGAGGCGGGTAAAGTTGCCTCCTACTATCGCGGCCGTCTTGAATATCAGGTTGAAGAGCAAGAGTGTTCCGCGTGCTTAGGAAGCCGTCTACGCGACGACGTTGCCGCCGTTCGATTTCACAATTTGACATTGGATCAAATTTGTCGAACTCCCCTTGGTGAATTAACGTCCTTTTTTGAACGGTTGCAATTGACCCCCGTCGAGAAAGAAATTGCGGGCGATTTGATTGACGAGATCCTCGCTCGTCTTCGATTTCTTTTGGATGTTGGTTTAGACTATTTGACTCTTTCTCGCCCCGCGCCTTCCTTGTCTGGGGGCGAGGCTCAACGTATTCGCCTTGCCGCCCAAATAGGAAGCGGTTTAGTTGGCGTTTTGTACGTTTTGGACGAGCCGACTATTGGACTTCATAACCGCGATAATAAGCGTCTTATCGCCGCGATAAGGAAATTACGCGATCTTGGAAACACTCTTTTAATCGTAGAGCACGATCAAGACGTTATTGAAAGCGCGGACAATATTATTGATTTTGGACCAAAAGCGGGCGTTCACGGAGGTTTAGTTGTTGCTTCCGGATCGCTTGGACAGGTGAAACAGAATGAGAATTCTGTTACAGGTTCCTATCTTTCCGGAAAAAAGTCGATCCCTATTCCCATTAATCGAAGAATAATAGTTTGATCGTAATCCGATGGGAAACGCGGGTTGTATTTGAGGTTTCCCGCTCGTTTATTGGTTTGTTACTACGATATTTGAAGTCCGCCGCTAAATTACGATAAGCGCCAGTCGTTCGATAAGGATACAAGATGAAAAAGCGCGTTAAAAAGTCGATCGCAAAGAATGAGAATTTGCCGGACGCCGCTCTTTCAAGAGAAACTGATCGCGAAGTTAAACGGAAAGTTAAGAGAGCGACTAAGAAAGCGTTGACTGAAAAAACGTCTCTTGACGACAAGGAGAATTCGGAATTAACGTCTGATTTAGCGCAAGCAGGAGAGAGAGAACTAGAGAGTAGCGCCAAAATTACCTCTGTAAAAAGGAAAAGGTCAACAACTAAATCAAGCGTCGTTTCTCGTTGTGATCGAGACGTCATAGAACTTGACGACGGCAAGCGTTGTTTGAAGAGAAAGTCGACAAAATCTAAAAAGAAATCGGATAATGACAACAATTCTCTTTCCGATGGGGATTTAAACAATGGAAACTTGTTGATTGGTAATTCTCAGAGTGTTCAGACGGCTTCTCAAGCTAAAAAAACGAAAAGAATTAAGAGAAACTCCGCAATTATTGACAATAGCGCGAATAGAGTTTCTGTTCCGAAAAAACGCGGCGACTTGTCTTCTGGCGAGAGAACGGACGATTTCGAGCGGGAAACCGCCGAAGAATCGGTAATGTCTGAAAATCTAGCGCGACGGTTCGCCGACGAATATGAGTTGATAAAAACCAGGATGGAACGTTTTGTTTTTTCAGACGCCGAGAAAAAAAGACGTTGCCGTAACCAGGAAGAAAAAAAAGTCGTCCCCCCCGAGGATTACGGATATGTGGGCGAATTGCCTTTTTGGAAACCCGGTTGGCTAGTCGTGCAAGGCGCGCGCGAACACAATCTGAAATCTATTGACGTTCCCTTTCCTCTTTCCGCTTTTACAGTGGTGACAGGTGTTAGCGGTAGCGGAAAGAGTTCTCTCGTAGAGGACGTGTTGTATCGTTATTTAGCCCGTATGCTAAATCGCTCTCAGCTTCCTTGCGGAGCGTGCGACGCCGTTCTTGGGTTGGAACGCGTCGATAAAGTATCGAAGGTGGATCAAGCTCCTATCGGAAAAACTCCAACGTCTAACGCGGCAACGTTTACGGGCGCGTTTGATCTTATTCGTCAGCTGTTTGCTCAAACTCAAGAAGCCAAATTGCGCAGGTATTCACCGCGTCATTTTAGTTTTAACGTTCCTGGAGGTCGCTGCGAGAAGTGTGAAGGCTCCGGAATGATAAAGGTTGAGATGCATTTTTTGGCGGACGTCTATATTACCTGCGACGCTTGTTGCGGGAAGCGATACGATTCAGAAACGTTAAAAGTCAAGTTTCGAGGCAAGTCCATCGCGGACGTATTAGAAACGACGTGCGGCGAGGCGTTGGACTTTTTTAAAAATATTCCTCCTATCGTTCGCATTCTTCAGACGCTTTGCGACGTTGGGCTCGATTATCTTCCTTTGGGACAACCTGCGACCACGTTGTCAGGGGGGGAGGCGCAACGTATCAAGTTGGCCGCTGAATTATCCCAGAGAGATTCGAAGCGCGCTTTTTATATTCTTGACGAACCAACGACTGGACTTCATTTTGAGGATGTTCGAAAATTATTGGTCGTTTTACATCGACTTGTTGACATGGGGAATACTGTCGTCGTTGTCGAACATAATTTAGACGTTGTTAAGAATGCGGACTGGGTGCTAGAGATCGGACCTGAAGCCGGACTTGAAGGCGGCCGTTTAGTGTTTGCTGGAACGCCGGAACAACTGTTGGAATACGCCGTTACTTGGCAGACGACGCGCAACGCGCAAAAAACGCTTCCCCGAAGCTATACCGGCGAGGCTTTAATCCCCGTTTTTAGCAAAGGGGTTTTTAAGGAACGACCCATTTTTGAACCGAGCGTTACTCAAAAAACGACCGTTGAGGAAACCACTGAATGGACCGATGATTCTTCTCGCGAGTTTGTCGAACAGCCTTGGGAAATTGACGGAAAACGCTGGCATACGGAATTTAGAACAACGCGAGGGGGCGTTCCGTGCAAATGGGAGGGGCGCGCGCTAAGCGCCATAGTAGAGAAACTCGAAGAAAAGTCTTTATTTGCAGAAACGAATTGGCAAAATAGAACAAATGTGGAAATCGTCGTGGACGATAAACCAAATCTTTGGTTTATGAGAGCTATTACTAATGAAGAATGGTTGCTTCGCCTAAAGTTTCGCACCGCCAAAAATACTTTTGAAAGAGTGGCTCTTACGCGTAAACTGGCTTTAAAACCTCTCAAAGACGTCGAAGATATTCCTCTGTACGGAACGTTGCCAAGGGTTAAAATCGACGTTGTTGGAGCTTGGCAAGAAATAGAGTTGAAAGTATATTCTTTTTCTGAAATTGATAGAAATGAGTTTTGGGATTTTCTTGAACTTGCCTATAAGCAATTTGCCGCGCTTATTGAGCGTCCCAAAGAACTTGACGTCGATTTAACGCCATGGAGGACGCAAGGACGCGAATGGCATATGTCTTCGTTGGGGTTCTACGGCGTCGGAAAGGCGCTTTGGTCGATTGAACTTCTTGAGAAGGTTATAGTCGTTATTGAGGAAGTTGATAGCGGTATCGAATTTTTTTGGACGAACAAAATCGCCGTTCCTTTTCTGGTTAAAAACGCGTCTATTCAACTTGGAAAGATTTACACAAAAAACAGCGAGTTTTTATCCGTGCAGATCAACTACCCGCGAGGAGAAGTTACGCCTGACCAAATCGCCGATATTGGTTTTCAACCTGAACTTGAACACAACGAATCAGGGTTCGATTCACTCTTTTTACGTTACAGAAACCTTGAGGATTTCGAACCTGAAAAGTTGCGCTCAACGCTGAAACGGGCGCTTGAGAAGTGCGAACGCCTGAAATCAGAAAAAAAATGACTCGACGCGCGCGCGGACGACAAATCATCGACAGAGAACGCGCGCACGCTAAAAAAAACGCCGAACAAACGAGGTTTTTAGTCGGGGCAACTGGATTCGAACCAGCGACCTTTTGACCCCCAGTCAAACGCGCTAAACCAGGCTGCGCCATGCCCCGAACGATTTTTCATTCTAATTACAAATCCGATTTTGGCAAGACCCTTTTTCAATTTCTTAACAACTTTTGCAGTCTTCACGTCGCTTTTGACGCAATTATTCAGTCTTACCCCTGGTTCTATGCGCAAGGGAATTGTTTACAATACTGGAGAGGTTTTGGGCGTCGTAGAGTCGTGTCTGAAAAAGGATTGCAATATGTTTTCCAGCGATCAGTATTCTCTTGTCGATTTTGGAAACGGGAGGCGTTTGGAACGCTTTGGCCCGTTAGTATTAGATCGTCCCTGTCCCGGCGCAAATAACGTTTGTATCAGTAATTGGCAAGCGTGGAATAAGGCGGACGCGAAATTCGAAAATTATAGGGACGAGAATCGTTTTAATTCTGGCAAAAACGTCGTCAGTCCCCTCGGGGTGAGGGGGATGTGGCGACCGTTGACGGATCTTGGAAAGTATTATTTCGGCGAGCCTCAAGATAAAGCAAGTTTTCAGAATCAAGGAGCTAATAAAATTTCCAGTCGTCCCTGGAGCGTTTCATACGAAGACAAGTTTATTTTAGAATTGAGAGGTTCGCCGTTCGGACACGTTGGGATGTTTCCAGAACAATCAGAAAACTGGGATCGTATCTTTGAGTTATGTAAACGCGGAAGCGAACAATTGCGTCGTCCTCTACGCGTTTTGAATTTATTTGGTTATACGGGCGGAAGCGCTTTGGCCGCCATCGCGGCTGGAGCCGAAACAACGCACCTTGACGCCGCTCGAAACGTTGTTTCACAGGCGAGACGAAACGCGGAGCTTTCCTTTCAGCGCGAGGGCAAAGATATTGATTTGATTCCCGCGCGCTGGATTGTCGACGACGCCGTGAAATTTGTTAAACGGGAAATCAAAAGGGAGCGTTTTTATGACGGCGTTATACTGGATCCTCCCAGTTACGGGCATGGCTCGCGCGGAGAAGTGTGGAGATTGTCTCGAGATCTTCAGCCTTTGCTTGATAGAGTTGTAAAAATATTATCCGGAGATTTTTGTTTTGTATTGTTGACGGGGCATACTCCGGGATATGACGCTCCCGTTTTAGAACGAATGTTAAAGTTTTGTTTCAACGATAATTTTAGCTCGACAAAAGAAATCGCGTTTTGCTCTAAATCGCTTGCTATTTCGTCGCAATATAATTCCTCGCTCTATTCGGGCGATATGACTCTTGCATACGGGACGGCAAAAAAATAAAGCAACCTCTAAGTCCTTCCGATTTTATAAGTATTTTGATTGACTTAATCGGTAAAATAGAAGTTTTCCAATTTATTACAGCGAGACGCCGCGATGGACCGGAACGTAATTGCCATGACGTTCGTCGTTTGGAAACGGGGCGTTTTATTCTTTCCGCCCTTGACGCGAAAAGCGTTCGCGCGTCTAAGGAACGGGGCGGAAGCCGCTCCTGAACATAATAACGAGAAGAGACTCCGTACAGACGCCGAGGCGTTCGGTTTATCGAGTAATCTGCCGTCGCGTCGCGCTTTTGTATAAAAAAGAGGTTTGACGGCGCCGAGGGAATCAGAAAGCCGAATATTTGTTGAAAAGCGAACGTTTTCTTCGCGACGAAAAGGGAAAAACGGAACGTCGATTAACGACGTCCATGGACGAAGAAAGATTGCGACGCTTTGACGAACTCGGTTTTTCAGTAGCGACGAAGTTGCATTCCATTACGACTTAACAACGCGACGTTATTATGCGCAAGGAGAAACCTTCGAATTGATTTTGGCGTCGTAACCAATGATTCCCATTGCTTCATGGGTTCCAACTTACTTCTGTAACGTCTTAATTGAGAGAGTCTTTTTGTGGGAAATAACGATAATAACTTGCTTTTTAGATCCGCCTTCTTTATACTTGAGCCGCGAATTGTTCGACCAACCGTTCAAAAGTGGTTTTTGGGCGAAACGACTCGGATATTGGTTCAACCTGAGCGAAACGGAAGGCAAAGGATTTAAGACGTGAGAGTTTATAGTAAGATTCAATTTCTCGGAGCGCTGGTTGGTCTGCTTGTCGCCGCGTTTGAGAAAGACTCCGTTGGAATTGTTTATGCGGAAGAGCATCTCGAAAGAGTTGAGGTCAATAATCCGGACGCGGATGCTTTTCTTGCCGTTGGACTTTGGTCATGGGTTGTTCCCGCCGACGTAGATAAAGACGGAAATACTGATTTAATTATTAGTTGCGAGGACGTCCCGTATAATGGCGTCTGGTATTTTCGAAATACTGGAGACGATTTATTCAATCCAACCTTTGAAAAAGCTAAAAGACTGAGCAAAGGCGTCATTAATGTTCAACCAAGTTGGGTTGACGGACAATTGCGCGTATTGACTCCTGGTTTTGAATATCCCGATTTTATTAACACAGGCGTCGATCATCCCGTTGCTCTCAAATCGGCGGGCGAAAATTTACCGACCAACGTTCACGTTCATAATGTGCGCGGGAATATGTGGAGGTTTGTCGATTATGACGGCGATGAACTAATCGATATTGTCGTTGGAACGGACGATTGGACAGATTACGGTTGGGACGACGCTTATACGGAAGACGGAGTTTGGAAAAACGGTCCGCTTCGGGGAAACATCTACTTGTTGCGCAATACCGGAACCAACGATAATCCCGTTTATGAAAAGCCGACGATGCTGCAGACTGAAGACGGCGACGCTCTGGAAACATTTGGCTGGCCTTCGCCCAATTTTGCCGATTGGGACGGCGACGGCGACTTGGACATTATTGGAATAGAGTTTCGCGATTCCATTCATTATGCTGAAAACGTCGGAAGTAGGACGAATCCGAAGTATAAGCAGTTTGCGCCCGTTTGTCTTGAAAACGGAAAACCTGCGGCGGCCGAATTGGCCATGCCAACCATTGTCGCTTACGACTGGGACAAAGACGGTAAGCTGGACGTTTTATTGGGCGACGAGGACGGCAGAGTCGCTTTGTTTGTAAATACCGGACGTTTGAACGAGTCGCGACAGTCTCTGTTTGAGCCGCCGTATTATTTTATACTAATTCCCGTCGCGTTGAAATGCGGCGCGCTTTCAACTCCCTGGGGCGTCGATTGGGACGACGACGGCGATTGGGACATAATCTGCGGCAACAGCGCGGGATATATTTTCTTTCTTGAAAATTTAAGCGGTCCCGGCGTTGATCCGCCTAAATGGGCCGCGCCGGTCGCGTTATCAAGCGAAACTGACGATCGGACGTTGATCGAGACTTCCAGGTTTTTGCCAAAAACCTCCTCATTAGTTGAACAGAGATCCGACGGAACGGTTCAAATTCGTATTATGGCCGGTCCCAACGGTTCCATTCAGGGACCCTGCGAACCTAAATGGGGATACACGACCCTTTCCGTTGCCGACTGGGACGGAGACGGACTTAAGGATATTTTAGTGAATTCAATTCTTGGAAATGTCCTTTGGTATAAAAATGTCGGCGAAAAAGGAAATCCCAAATTGGATCAACCTCGAGTTGTCGAGGTGGAATGGGAAGATAATCCGCCCGAATTGGCTTGGGGCTGGAGGAAACCAAAAGGAAAGGAACTTTTGACGCAATGGAGGACGACGCCCGTCGCGATAGATTTTAACGAAGACGGACTAACCGATCTTGTAAGCCTTGATACTGAAGGATATCTGGCTTTTTACGAGCGATACCGAACGGAATCAGACGAATTGAAGTTGGCTCCGCCTAAGCGCGTTTTTGTTGATCCATCCGGAAATCCTCTCCGCTTAACGGCGGGAAGAGCGGGAGCAAGCGGACGGCGCAAAATTTGTTTTTGCGATTACAATCGCGACGGGAAACTTGATCTTTTGGCGAATAACTTGAACGCAGACTTGTACTTGCAAACTAAAAACGAAAACGGACTACGCTTTTTTGTCATGGCGGGAGAATTGGATTCTCGTCCTATTAGGGGACATAGCACAAGTCCGACGGTTGTAGACTTTAACAATGACGGCGTTATGGATCCCTTCATTGGAGCCGAAGACGGACACTTTTATTATAAGCATAACGACTGGAGCGATGGACAAACCGGAATGATTCGTTTTGAATCGGACGAACTTGTCGTTGAATCCGCGTTGGCGCCGTCGACATTGAAAGAAGGTTCTAAAGCGTTTGCAAATAGAGATTATCAATGGATTGACGTCGCTCCGGAAATTAAGGACCGACAATATCTTCAAACTTTTGGAGGCGTTCCCTGCGGCGTCGTCGTCAGAGCGAAACAAGACGCGACGATTAATTATCTTATTGGAACGACTTGGCCTGTTTCGCCTTCCTATCTCGTTGAAACAGACGACGAGGATTCGAAAGATACGGAAGCGGAGGTTATTGAAGTCGCGGTCAGATATCCGGACGCGACGAAGTCTCCGCTCGCGCTTTTTGAAAAAAAGATGAAAGCCGGCGAGGTTTGGAACGTTCCGGTTACAACCTGGTCGGGAACTCTGTTGCTATTGCCTCGACAATAATTGATCCGTGAAGGAGAGATTTGTTGATTATCGATCGATCATGTAATTTTTAACGTAGTCTGGGAACGGAGAGAGACGCGTCGCTCTCCGCGCCGTATGACGCGAGGGGAGGGGATAGAGAACCTCGCGGGCTCGGCGTCGCGTCGCCTTCACCCCCTTTTGAAGTCTTTATATAGTTGCCTTGGAAATTGTCCGCGATCGGAAGGAGTTAAACATGAGAGTTGCTCAACGTTGGATTTTGAAAGACGCTTCTATGCGCGAGGAGTATTTGAAACGGCATAGGGAGATCTGGCCCGAAATGAAAGAACTATTAAAGAAAGCCGGATATCGCAATTATTCGATATGGCTTTCCGGGACCGATATTTTCGCGTACTACGAAACGGACGATCCGGAAAAACTGGTCAAAACTCTTGAAGCCAGCGAGGCGCGCAATCGTTGGGAAGATTATATGCGTCCGTTGATTTATTTGGGAGAAAACGATATTCCCGAATCGCTCGAAGAAGCGTTCTGGTTGGAATGAGACCGATTGCTCGTTCGGCGTCTCGCCGCCTGTAAGAGCGCGACGGACAGACGCGTCCGCTTGATTTGCGATCATTCCCATGCTCCCACACCAGGCGTTTTGTCGCGTTGTTCTCGCAATCGCGCCGTCGCGTTCTCGGCGCGAGTCTGCCGTTTATTTTTTTGAGAAAACGATAGTTCCGTCGGCGACCGTCGCTTTAGCCTTTATTTGAGACGCGATGATTGACGCGATATCTTCAACGTCCGAATGGTTAAATTCGCAAGTTACTCTTGTGTCGAGAGTAACGCCCGACGACGCAAGCGAGGGATCAAGTTTGCACGTTATTTTGGAATTCTTCTTTAGGTAGGCGAAGAGATCGTTCAGCGTTTTGTTGGAAACAGTTCCGGTGATTTCCACATGGGTTGAACGGTTCGACGAAGAAGACGTCGCTTTAGAATTCCACGTCGGCTTGACGGACTCCGTTGAATGAAAGGGTTTGGCTTTCTCGCTCAAGTTTTCCTGACAGATTTGGAAATACTCGTATTCGACAGGCGCGACGTCCTCAAAAAAACCCGCGACGCATATCGCGGGCTCGTTTCCGTAGTTGGCTTCGTGGAACGAACAGTTGGGATGGTTCTTCTTCTTGATTTGGTCGGCGGTTTCTTTGGGATAATACCGCATTACCTTTTGTCGACGGTCTATCGACGTCGGCTTTATTGAACTTGAATCGGAATCATATGCGTAGTCGACGTTAAAACCTATTGTCAAAATCGTAAGAACGTCGGCGACGGTAATTCTTTCAAATACGGTTCCGCGCCACAGGTCAAAAGGCGTTTTATCAAAACCGGCGAATTTCAGGCGCGTTTGTTTGGCCAGCGATTGAAAGACGACTTGAGGTTCGGAAAACGGAGATATTTCAAAATCAATTGTCGAACTTAATTTTTCGGCGACTTGCTTGGGAAAGTCTTCAAACAATTGGTCGCGCTTTAAATAAAGGAGTAAAAGCGCCTCGCCGACGGCGTCTTGCGGACCAATGTAAAGAAAGACGTTGTCGACGACGCAATAGCCCAGGTTGACCTTTTTCAGAATATCCGCCAGCGCGGATATAAAAGGCGCGTCGGTATAGGATCCGGACACGAGAATAGACGGATCAACGCGGCGATCCATGAAAAAATGAAATTCGTATAGTTCCGAATAGCGTTCCAAAAAACGCAGCAATTCCACGTCTTTCAGTTCTATTGAAACGGGAGCTAAAAAATTCATTCCGTTCCGGACGGCCGGTTTCTTTTTCGAGATCGGATTGGCAAATAGTTCCGACTGCGTAAAAACGGAGAAATCGCGCAACTCGACGACGTTTGGAATTGATAGAAAAAAGAGTAAGGAAAACGATATCGTCAACAATTTAAAAGCGGATTGTTGAACAAGAGTTTTGGCAACTATTCGTATCTGCATTTTTTAAAAACTCGCCTTTTCCGCGTCGACGTTCCGTTTGCCGGATCCCGTCTTCGATTAAAGAGCGTTTACCGTCGCTCCCGCCCAATCGTCGGTGCGAAAAGGACTTGCCGGTAATTCGGAATCGTTGGACAGATTACAAACGGGGTTGTTGGCCCAGGCGTATCTGACCGCCACGGGATTGGGGACTTCCGGGGCGGAAACAATAACGGAGTCGTCCTGGATTACCGCTTCGGCTCGATAAAACTTTTGATCTTTTCCCGCTACTTCGAAGCCGCGAAGGATCGAATCGTCGCATTGGGAGTTGCCAACGATTTTGAGACCGCTTTCCGCGAAAGAAAAGGTTAAGATCGCTTTGTTGTCCTCAATGGTCATAGAACTAAATTCAGGACCGGAATAGGGAATGTCCTGACGGTACGTCTTTGCCAAAACCAACCGCGCTAATCGATCGCCAACGATTTCTTTGTTCTGAGGGTGAAGGTCGTAGGCGCTTCCAACGTCAATTGTCACGACTTCTCCCACGTTTCTGACGGCCAACGTTTTATGTTGCGCTTCGCGTAATTCCGCCCAGGCGCTCGCGCCGGGCTTTTCCTGAATCTTCATAAAATTTGGAAGTTGAACGAAATAAAAAGGAAAATCTCCCTGTCCCCAATCTTCTCTCCAATTGGCGATCATAATAGGAAAAAGAGTTCGATATTGCCAAGCGCGATTAGCGTTGGATTCTCCCTGATACCATACGACTCCTTTAATAGCGTAGGGACATACGGGCATAATCATTCCGTCGCGCAGATACCCGGCCTTTTGACAAGGGACGGTTTTCTCTATTCTCTCCGGAACGGTCAAAGGCTCCAGTTCGGGATATTTTTTCAAAACGTTTCGATCCGTCCAGGCTTCGGCGGTGGATCCCCCCCACGCGAGGACAATAATTCCAATAGGTATCCTATTTCGAGCGAAGAAATAGGAAAGAGCCGACACGTCCGGCGCCGTTTCCGGAGAACAAATCCGCCAACTCGCGTCGAAATCAGTCAAAGGAACCTCCGAACTTTGAGCTGGAACGGTAAGAAAGCGTATGCGCGGATATCTCGCGGTCTTCGTCTCCTCTTTTGAATTGACCGCTCTTTTCAAGGGGAAACTCATATTCGACTGACCGGCGCAAATCCAAACGTCGCCCAGGTAGACGTCCTTGCATACGATTTTATTCTTCGCCGTAATTACCAGTTCGTAAGGACCTCCGGAAGTTTGAGGAGGGAGAAAAACTCGCCACTTGCCTTGCTCGTCGGCTCGCGTTGTTTTTTTGTTTCCATTGAACTCGACGACGACGGTTTCGTCGACGTCCGCTTCCCCCCAGACGGGAACGACGGCGTCGCTTTGCAACACCATGCCGTCGCCAAAAACGTGGGGAAGTTTAACGAATCCGTAAGAATCGCTCGGAACAACAAACGACAGAAACGCGATCGTCGCGAGAACGCGCAAACGTCCGACCGAGTTTTTGACAGTAGGAAAGAACGCTGAATCAACCATGGGAGCCCCGTTCTTAAACGAACGACAAGTCGACGCGATCCGTAAACCGCGACAAACAAAAAAAGCGCGAACAAGACTCCTCGTTTGACGACAAGGAACGTCCCGCTCCTGTTTAGAGGAGCGCTCGATAAAAAAGTTCCTTGCGACGAAAGCGTCTCAAATTAGTCGCACAAATTCAATATTTCAATGATCTTGGCGCCGTCGATGTTGGCGCGGTCGCCAAACTTCGCGTTGCGCGAATCGACTATTCGAGCGACGTTTTGACACACTTCGTCGGTCACGCCGTATTTGGCGCGCGTCGCTTCGATTCCCAACGATTTGAAAAAGTTTTTCGTCGCCTCAATCGTGGCGTCGATCGCCGCGTCGAAATCCTGTTCGTCGATTCCAAAAACGCGACGACCGAGTTGAACGATTTTTTCTCCTTTTTCTTTGCGTTGCGATCGCCAAACGCCCGGAAGAACGAGAGCCAGGGATCGACCATGGTCGACGCCCGTTTGCGCCGTCAATTCATGTCCGATATTGTGCGTCGCCCAGCACTGGAGCGTTCCGACGTTCAACCAGCCGTTAAGCGCCTGAGTCGCCATCCAGAAAAGGTTGGCGCGGACGTCGTAATCGTCGGGATTCGCAAAAACTTTCGGCGCTTCCTCGACTAGCGCGAGCAACAGCGCTTCCGCCTGCCGATCCTGCAACGGCGCGTTAAACGGACGGGTTGCGTATTGTTCTATAACGTGCACGAAGGCGTCGGCAATACCGTTGGCGACCTGTCTTAGCGGTAGGGAGAAAGTCAGACTTGGATCGATGATTGAAAACCGAGGGAAGATCGCGGGCGACGCGAACGCCAATTTTTCCGTCGTTTCCTTTTTGGAAATGACCGCAAAACCGTTCATTTCAGAACCGGTGGCGGGTAGGGTGATCACGTCGCCAAGGGGAACCGCTTCCTCGACCGCGACGCCTTTTTCAAGAATGTCCCAAGGGTCTTCGCCCTGATATTTCGTCGCCGCCGCGATGAATTTTGTCCCGTCGAGCGTGGAGCCTCCGCCTACCGCGAGAAGGAAGTCAATATTCTCTTTCTTGACGATTTCGACGGCTTTCATAAGCGTCGAATATTGAGGATTCGGCTCGATTCCTCCAAACTCGACGACGTCAAAGGACTGCAAAGCCGCCTTAACTTGATCATACGCGCCGTTCTTCTTAATGGAACCGCCGCCGTAAGTCATTAAAACTTTGGCGCCTTTTGGGACAAGATCCTTAAGTTTGGAAATTTGTCCTTTTCCGAAAACGATTTTAACCGGATTACAGTACTCAAAATTATTCATCGCGAGTCCTCGTGTCGAAAGAGTATGGAACTTGACTAATTAAACTTGAAAAGATTGCAAAAAACGTCGTTTCGACGTTTATCCCAAGGCGCGGCAAACGTTGAAACGACGTCCTCTTAGAGCGGCGATCATCCGAGAAAAGACGACCTCGTCGCGACGACGAAATCACCAACCCAGTTTCTTAAGATTTTCGAGACATTCGCGAGCGGAATCGCGGGACGTCTTCTTCCATTGCTCCTGTTCGACGATGAAGAATTCCGTGCCGGCTTTGTCATGCGCGACTTCAAAAACCGCGGGCCAATCGACTTGATCGTCGGAATCGCCGACGACGCAACCGTTAACGTCGCCGTTCGATTTAATGTGCAAAACCTTGCCGCGACCGGGCAGAGCGGCGAGCGTTTCGACCGCCGTCAACTTGGCGCCGTTGCGATGCGCGTTATTGCACCAGCCGACGTCGACCTGAGCGACGACGCGCGGATCGCAGTTGTTGAAGAAGGTTACCCAAGCGGAGTCTTCCGTGTCTTTAATGTTGAGGTAATCGCCCGTATGGCCGTGGAATCCGACAAACATGCCCAGTTTAGCCGCTTCTTCGGCGCAGGCGCTCATCTCTTCGGCGCATTTCTTCTTCGAATCATGGCTTTCGCGAATGCGCCCCTCCAAACCGCCGGGAACGATCAGATATTTGAACCCGACTTCCGCCGCGAATTCGGCGCTCTTCTTGAGTTCGTCGCCTTGGATTTGTCCAAAACCGATGTGAGTACTGGTGGCTTTGAGCCCGACGTCGTCGAGCAATTTTCTCATTTCCTTGCCATCGTACCCGTGATAACCGGCAAATTCGACGCATTCGTAACCCATCTCGGCAACTTCCTTGATATATTTGGGGAAGGAGTCGTGATTCATAACGTCGCGCAGAGAATAAAGTTCGAGCCCGATCGGAATACGTTTTTCATACTTTTTGTATTCGGCGATCGCGGAGGCGGAGAAAGGACTGATCGAAGCGATCGCGGCCGCGTAAAAACTGGTTTGGAGGAAGGAACGACGATTCATCATAGCAACAAGACCTTTCGTTTTGCGGTTCTGTTAAAAAGGATTGCCGTTTTAGGGAGTTTCTCACTTCCAACGTTTTCAAACGACAATCGCGTCAACGCCGTCATTATATCCGCTCGAAAGACGGCTGTAAATGAAAAAAGATGAAAATAGTGAAAATTCCGCGCGGCGTCGCGATTCGTTAAAAAAACGCCGCCGCGCGTTTGAAGCGCGGCGGCGGACGTTCGCGACGTCGACTTGCCGGTTCGGTTCAACCGGACGGCGATTTTCCAACGCGTTTCCAACTTAATTGAAACGCGTTAAACGGCCGTCTTTCGACTTTTTCTCAGAACGTTTCCCAGAAAAGGTCGAGTTCGTCGTCGAGGATAGCCTCTTCGTAGCCGACAAACGCCAGATCTAAGGACTCGTCCGAAACGACGGCGTTCGACGCGCCGCTTTGACGTTCGTAAGCGCCCAAATCGACGACGCCGTTGACGACGCGCGCCGCGCCCGCCAGGTCGGTCTGCGTTTGAACGTAATCGTTCTTGCCCTTGTCGATCGCTTGCGAATTCGCGGCGAGGCGATAGTCGCCGTTCGCGGCGTCGGCGAAGAGCGGCTGCGAACTATTGTAGGCGTAATTGACGGCGCCCGCGGACGAATTGCTCCACGCCGTAAAGGTCGAGAGCGAGTTGAACCCTTTGATC
>CAMZEO010000064.1 GCA_947305735.1 uncultured Planctomycetales bacterium
GGAACTGCTTCGGCTCGAATTCGACGTTGAGCTGACGCGCCGCGAACGCCGCGTACGCTTCCGCGCCGTAATTCGGGGACAGGAATTCGTCGAGATGGCGCGAGAGCTGATCTTCGATCATCTGCAGTACGAAATCTTTCGTATTGCCGCCGTCGAGCACGCGCTGGCGGTACGAATAGACGCGCTTGCGCTGCATGTCCATGACTTCGTCGTATTCGAGCAGGTTCTTGCGAATATCGAAGTTAAACTCTTCGCGTTTTTTCTGGGCGCCTTCGATGCGGCGCGTCACCATCTGACTTTCGATCGCCTGTCCGTCTTCCATGCCAAGCCGCGTCAGAAGATTCTTGACCCAGTCTCCGGCAAAGATCCGCACAAGATCGTCTTCGAGGGAAAGGTAGAACCTCGCCTCGCCGGGATCGCCCTGACGACCGCAACGTCCGATGAGCTGCAAGTCGATACGACGCGCTTCGTGGCGCTCGGTGCCGATGATATGCAACCCGCCAAGCGAGCGAACCAGCTCGCCTTCCTCTTTCATATGTTCGCGCTGTTCGATCTCTTCGACGCATTTCTTCCATTCGTCCTGCGGAACGTCCAGACGCGTCGGGTATTTCGTCTGGAAGATCGACCATGCGAGCGTCTCGGGGTTTCCGCCGAGGATAATGTCGGTTCCGCGACCCGCCATGTTCGTGGCGATCGTGACGGCGTTGAGACGACCCGCCTGCGCGACGATTTCCGCCTCGCGTCCGACGTTCTCGGGTTTCGCGTTTAAGACCTGGTGCTTAATTCCGCGCTGATTCAGTTTGGATGAAATCAATTCGCTTTTTTGAATCGAGACGGTTCCGACAAGAATAGGCCGGCCTTTTCGACGGATTTCCTTAATGCGGGCGCGCGGGACGCGGACGGAATCGCGCTGACCTTTCTCGAGAAATTCGATTTCGTCGTCCGTTTCTTTTTTAATCAGACCGTAGAAAACCGCGTCCGTGTCGTCGGTCAGTTCGTCCCACTTGTGAACGCGCTCGATTTCGTCGACGACGGCGTTGTATTTTTCCGCTTCGGTGCGATAGATCAAGTCCGGCTTCGTCTTGCGTTGAACGGGTCGGTTCGGGGGTATCGCGAGCACGTCCAGCTTGTAGATCTTCCAGAATTCGCTCGCTTCGGTCATCGCCGTTCCGGTCATGCCGCCGATCTTGTCGTACAGCTTGAAGAAGTTCTGCAACGTGATCGTCGCGAGAGTCTGGTTTTCTTCCTTAACTTTGACGTTTTCCTTTGCTTCGACCGCCTGGTGCAAACCGTCGCTCCACGTTCGACCTTCCATAAGACGACCCGTGAAGTCGTCGACGATGACGATCTCGCCGTCTTTAATAACGTAGTTGACGTCTTTCTTATACAGATGACGAGCCTTCAGCGCGTTGTCGATCAGGTGCGGCCAGTGCATATTGCCGACCGTATAGAAACTCTCGACTCCGGCGAGATGCTCGGCGCGACGAACGCCCTCGTCGGTCAGGTTCGTCGTATGGTCTTTCTCGTCGACTTTGAAATCGACGTCTTTGACGAGTTGAACGGCGATCGCGTCGGCCGCGCGGTATTTGCTCACGTCGTCGTGCGCGGGTCCGGCGATGATCAACGGCGTTCGCGCCTCGTCGATCAAGATATTGTCGACTTCGTCGATAATCGCGTAGTGAAGCCGCCCCTGCGATTGTTGCGCCTCGGGCGGAAAGTTTTCGTCGCCTCGACGCGCGTAGCGCATATTGTCGCGCAGATAGTCGAATCCGTATTCGTTGTTCGTGCCGTAGGTTATGTCGCAGGAATACGCGCGTTGGCGGTCGGTCGTCGACATGTTGCTCTGAATCGAACCGACGGTCATTCCCAGGGCGATATAGATCGGTCCCATCCATTCCATGTCGCGGCGCGCCAGATAATCGTTGACGGTGACAACATGAACGCCCTTGCCTTCGAGCGCGTTTAAATACGCGGGCAACGTCGCGACAAGCGTCTTGCCTTCGCCCGTCATCATTTCGGCGATTTTGCCTTCGTGAAGCGCCATGCCGCCGATGAGCTGAACGTCGTAATGGCGAAGTCCGATCGTCCGACGACTCGCCTCGCGGCAGACCGCGAACGCTTCTTCCAGAAGGTCGTCGAGCGTCTCTCCGGCCGCCAGACGCTTGCGGAAAAGGGCGGTTTGCTCGCGCAATTCGGAATCGCTCATCGCCTGGCACGTCGGCTCGAGCGCGTTAATTCGCTCGACGCGAGGCATAATACGTTTCAATTCGCGTTCGTTGGACGAGCCGAACCACCTGGTGATCGCGTTCTCCATCCATTTGGAAATCGAGCCAAAAAAATCGCCCACTCCGTCAAGAGATTCTTGTAAATCCATAACACTATTATTTTCTGCATACGGGCGTTTCAACGCGGAATCGTCAAAGCGGAGCCCGCGTTCGTTGTCGCGGTCGAACGTCGGCAGACAGTCAAGCCGACGTCAAGACGCGAAAACGGCGCCGTTGGGATTGTTTTACGAACAGCGGTTCGCGACGTTTAACGCGTCGTACGCCGACCCGGTTAAACGTTCGCCGTTCCCTTTCCGACGAATCGGAAAGAGAAAAAACCCTTATAATTCTACTATCATTGGAAAAACAGGTCAAGTAGGGATTGCCATAGAAGAATCGCGGAAAAGATTGGCGTCGATAGAGCCGACGTATCCGGAAAACGCGCGACTTCGTTAAGAAAAACAGAACGTTGAAAACGCGGCGTCGCGCTAAAAAACCCCTCGGCGCGGCGAACGCGTCCGAGGGGTTATCGCGTTTAGGCGTCTCGCGTTAACTGCGAGACTTTGACGAACGGGGTTCAGTCTTCCCACTCGTCGACGGAAAAGACAAAGTCGATCGCTTCGTCTTGGACGAGCGTGTCGGCGCCCTTGGCGAGATCGCGCTTGATAGTCACGCGATCGGCGGCGACGATCGTGAAGAGGTTGTCGCCTTCGACGTCCATCGTCGCCGTGTCGCCAAAAGCGGCGAACGCGTCGGCGAACGCGGTGTCGTGAAGCTCGGCGACCAGGGTCGACTTGACGCTTTCGTCGTCGTTCCCGAAGACCGCCGCGTTAGAGAAGTTCGTCAAAGCGCGCGTGAAGGAGCCGTTGGACAACTTCGCGCTCCCAAGCGAACCGACGAAGGCGTTCAAACCGGCGCCGGCGACGAGGTTCGCGGAGTCGCTTCCGCCGCGTCCGTCGATCGCGACGTCGCCAAAGCCGTCAAGTTTCAACGTCGAACCGGTCGAGTATGTCATGGAAACCGTCTGAGCGTTCGCGGATACGGAGTCGGTCTTATTCGTGCCGACGACGCTCGCGGCGGCTCCGGTCGCGCCGGACGCTTCAACCCGTTCAAAACCGATCGCGACGATCGTTTGGGAACCGACGTCCGCGATGACCGCGGATTCGGACGCGTCAAGTTTGGCGACTCCGGAGAACGAAGCGACGTCCGCTCCTTCGCGCGCGTCGACGCGCAAGGTCGCGAAACCGCTCGCCTGATACGCGTAGCCCGCGCCGCTCAGAACGGCGACCGTTCCGGTCGCGTCGAGACTGTCGTTCGACGAAGAGCCGGCCATAACGGCGACGGCTCTTCCGCCGCCGTTGGCGACAAGCTCGGCCACGCCGCTGGCGCGGAACGCGAACCCGTCGGCGGTCGCGACGGAAACGACGCCTGAACCGGCGGTCACGCGATCGGTCGCGGCGTAAGCGGCGACCTCGACCGCTCCGACGTCGCTGGCGTCGAACGATTCGATTCCGGAGGCGATAAACGCCTGTTCGCCGGCGACGAGAACTTTCGCTTCTTTCAAATCGACGGACGCGGATTCGCGACCGGTCGCGACGTAGACGACGGAATCGAAACCGTCGCCGCCGTTGAAGCGCGCCGCCTCGACGTCCGCGCCGACGTTCGTCGTCTCGCCGTTGACAGTGATCGAGACGATCCTGCCGTTCAAGGTCGCGACGACGACGGAGTCGTCGCCCGAGGTTCCGTCGATCGTAAGAACCGAAGAATCGGGTCGAACCGCGTCGGAACCGACGGCGACGACCGTTTCGACAAGCGATCCGATCGGACGGTAGAAGCCGCCGGACGTCGATTTCGAGGAATCGGTCGTGTAACGCAACGCGTTCGAGCTGAACGAAACGGGATCCTCTTCGGAGTTGAGGGCGCTACTCGAGGAAATGTACTTGTAAAAGACCGTGTTCGGTCCAACGAGTCCGGCGTCGTTATCGTTATTGTTGTTATTGTTATTGTTGTTATTGTTATCGTTGTTGGTGTTGCTCGTATCGTCCGTTCCGTCGTCGATTTCCGTCGCGGCGTTGACGTTCGGACCGGCCCAGGCGACGACGAATCGCGGAACTTTCGGCGAATTCGCGTCGACAACGTCCCACGGGAAGACGTCGACCGACGGAGCGAACTGATCTCCGGCCTTGTACTTCGAGTTGACGATAAACTCGCCTTCGTCCAATTCGAGTTGCTCGCCCTTGGTTCGCTTGACGTACTGAGTGACGCCGTTGATTTCCTCGGCGATATAGCCGTCGATGTAGACGGGATAACCGGCCGAATTGAAGACGCGCGCCGCGACGCCGTAGTCGTGTCGCTCGATTCTGCCGCCGTTCTGATAATCGTAATTGTATTGTTCGGCGTCATAGGATTCCCAGACGAAGACGACGCCGTCGTCGTTGCACGCGACGCTCGGAGCGCTTTGGACATTCTTGACGGTCGTGTTGACGATCGCCTCGCCCGTCGTATCCATAAACGACATAGGTTTGCCGGACTTGTCGTAACGCCGCGCGTATATGTCGGCGCCGGTGGCGCTGTTGTGGTCGGACACCCAAGTGATATAGTATTCGCCGGTCTCCTGATTCGACGTGATCTGCGGAGCGTACTGACCGCGGTACGTCGACTGGTTGACCTGCGTGATCGTCCCGTTGGTAACGGTGTAATACTCTTGTTCGTCCCTTTGATACAACTGCGCCGTCACGGTCTTCTGGAAGATTTCAAACGACTTGGTGCTCTCGACGTAAGCCTCCCAGACGAGGACGTACTTGACGTCGTCGCCGTCTTTGTAGCAGGCGACGTCGAAATCCTCGATCGACATCGTTTCCTGCTCGCTGATGATCTTGAACGCCGCGCCTAATTCTCTTCCCTGATAATCGTAGAAACGACCGTACATTTCGTCGGATTTATGCGGATTATCATACGATCCCTGCAACCACGTGATCAGAACGAGTCCGTCCTTGTCGTAGAAGCAAACGTCGGGATTCCAGCACCGAGTGCCGCGCGCGCCCGCGACCTGAACCTGGTGATCCTGCCCTTTGCCGCCGGGATAGAAGCGCGCGCATATGCCGTTGAGCGCTTCTTCGCTTTCGCCGCTCCAGACCACGACGTAATCGCCTTCGTCGTTCGATGCAACGTCGGGATCGATCTGGTTTCCGGTCTGATACATATTGACGGGCATTTCGACTCCGCCAGGCTTTCCGTTCGAATCGAACGCGCGGATCACAATATTGGACTCGATGCGATACGTCACGCCGTCGATAATGACCGTTTCGTAATAGCCGTAGACGTCGTCGCTCGTTCCAGAGCTGCTGTTGTTATTGTTGTTGTTATTATTGTTATTATTATTGTTATTGTTGTTTGTACCGGAAGAGGATCCGAGTTCGTACAACACCTGTTGTTCGGCGACGATGACGAAACCGTCGTCGAAGGAAGCGACGACCGGAACGCCCTCTCCTCCGTACAGACCGCTGAAAGCGGCTTCCTCGTCGGGATTGTACGGGGATTCTTCTTCGTCGTCGGAGGGAGAACCGACCGTAAACCGGACGCTGAAGGCGCCGCCGGACGAACCGTCGTAATCGCCGTCGAGTCTATTCCTGCCGCACGCGTCGGCAACGCGGTCGGACAGCGTGAGAACGTAGGAACCGTCGGGCAAAGGTTCGTTGAAAAGAATTACCAGTTCGTAGTCGTCGGTTCTGTATTTGGCGTCGACGACGGCGTCTTCCCCGCTCGTCGAAGCGTTAAAACCGTAAATGATATCCTTAATGTAGTTGGACGTTACGTTGCGTCCGTCTTTAACGAGCGTCCAATCGTTGAAATCAATAACGCTCTTGGCGTCTTTACTTTCAAGATTCTTGGCTTCGAGGTAGGAGTAAACCTCGTCGTACTTCTTATATTCGTCGCCGCTGAAAGTTCCGTTCCTGAGATCGTTGTTCATCTGAGCGGTGTACATATACTCGTTGAAGGAGTACACGATCGACGACGGACCGTTGTTATGAGCGAATTTCACGGAATTTGAGAAGAGCGAGGCCTGAAGCTGCTCGTCGCCGTTATCAACGACCGCGTTCACGCGAACGACGTACGGAGGAGCCGTGTCGCTCGGCAACGTGATCGACCGCATGCAGACGACCGATTCGACTCTGGGATCCGGGTGGGAAAGATCGGTCCAAGCAAAGACCATATCGCCGTTGGCGTCGACGGCGACGGACGCGCCCTTCTGATCCTTGTCGGCGGCGGACGGATTAAACGGATTGAGCCTCGAGACGCGGAATTCGTCGCCGATCGGATCAAGCCGATAAGCCATCGACAAATCGCCGACCGACGTGACGCTCGCGCCCGAAGGCGTCAACGAGTAACGCCGCGCGTAGATTCCAAAATTGTCGACCGTGTCGGAGTTTTCTTCGCCGATCGGATCCTGGAAGCTCTCGTACGCGACGACGATGTTTCCGTTCGTAGCCATCGCCACTTGAGAATGAATCTGGTCGTAAGCGGTGTACTCGTTGACCTGATAGACGCTTGACGCGGCAATCTCCGCCGTTTTGACGTCGCTGCGGAAGACGCGCATAAAGACGCCGCCCAAACCGTTGTTCGACGCTCCGGTAAGCGCGTCGCCGTTGCGGTCCTGATTGTACCCGGTCCAGGTGATCACGAAGTTGCCCACGCCGTCCATCGCCACGCTCGACCATATTTGCGAGCCTTTTTGCCAGAAATCGTTGGACGTGAGGTTGGTCACGGTCGTAGTGGTCGTGGTCGAGCCGTCCGTTCCGGTTCCGGTTCCGGTTCCGGAGGAGTCGTTTGAATCGACGGTTACAACCTGAACGCTGATCGTCGCGTCGGTGTTGACCAGAATTTCGTCGCCAAGACCGCTCAGAATAACGGTGTTGATCCAGTCGACATAAGCGGAAACGCGAACGTCGACGTTGAAGTTGCCCGGTCCGTAAGCGCCGTCGGCGTTAAGATTCGACCCCCAAGAGCAAATGCCCGCGATTTGACCGTTAATGAACGAGGGGCTTCCGGAATCGCCTTTAGCCGTTCTGGCTTCTCGAAGTCCGAGACCAAGGTTGCGAATTCCGTAGTAGTTGCCAAGGTAGTCGTTTCCGTAAGTTCCGTCGTCGAAGTCGTAGACGAGAGTGTTCGGATTGATCGTTCCATTGAAATTGAAACTGGCGCCGGTCATTTCGTAGACGTTCTGACCTCTATGCTTGACTCCGACTGGACGATTAGCCGCCTCTTCGGCAGTGTCGCTTATGTCGCCGTAAGTGCCGTAACCGACGAAAGTAATCTGTTGACCGACTTCGCCGTTGCCGGTATAGAGTTCATAACCCTTCAACGAGGAGGGGGCTGGAGACGAAAGAACGAGAACCGCCAAATCGACCGATTTGAGATACGGCGAGTCGCTTGCGTCGGCGACATAGGTCGGGTGCACGTATATGTCCTCGACTCTGATGTCGACAATGCCCTGCGGCGTTTCGAACCTGCAATTGATGTAATCCTGCTTCGGATCAAGAGGAACGTTGTTTTCGTCGCACACGACGTGCGCCGCCGTCAACACGTGGTAGCGGGTGGTCAGCAACGACCCCGATCCCATCCAATCCGGATCCGGAGTTATGATGGTAAAGTCGGCGTTTTCGCCTTGTCCGACGGTAATCATGCAGACCGAATCGTAACCTTGACCCGCGTAAACTTGATGATAGTTAATATCGTCGATCGAGATGACGAACGATTCGTCGACGTCTTCCTGAAGGAGAGCGCCCCCCGAATCGGCGGGGACGTAGTCCGAAGCCACCGTCATGTCTTCGAGCGCGCCGATGCTGCTGGTGACAACATGGTTCGAAGCAAATTTACGCGCGTAAATGTTCGATTCGATCGCGGAGTCGGCGTCCTGTCCCCATGACGTCCAGGAAACAACGAACGATCCGTCCGGCTCCATGCCGATCGACGCGAAACGCTGATTGTTTTCGGTCGTCTGGTTAATCGCGAATTCAACGCCGTCGACGCCCTTCTGCCGCGTTTCCACGTTGATTGAAAACTTCGGTTCTCTTCCGGTCGTCGCGTCGAGACGCTCGACGTATTTTCCGGTATATTGTCCTTTGAACTCAATAGTGATCTCGTCGGTGGCGGTAAGCGTCGCTTCGACGTCGTTCTTTGAAAAGATCAATTTTTTTGTATCATCCGGGTTGGCGACGCTCGTCCAATTGCCCGTCATAGCGTCTTTGATCGCTTTGACGTTCGACTTCATCTTGACCGAAAGATCAACGTCGACGTACCAGCTTTCGCCCGCCTCGTCGGCAATAGTCAGCGTGAGCTTGTCGCCCGAACGGATTGATCCGTTAAAGCCGAGCTTTTGAATCGTGTTTTGATAACCGTATGACAAGCCGTTGGTAATGAACCTTCGACCAAAGATTCCCCAGCCGCTGCCGTCCTGATTGTAAGACTCCCAAACGACGACGACGTCGCCGTCGGAGTCCATCGCGACCGCCGCGTATTGCTGATCGTCGCTCGTCTCCATATTGACGCGCATCGGCGCGATATTGCCGGAATCGTCGACGGTCGCTTTGCCGTTGACGGACATCGAGCCTCCGTTGAACGCGAATTTCCTCATGTAGACGTCGCGGCTTCCGTCTTCGCCGGTTCCGTAGGTCAACATATCCCAGACGACGACGAAATCGCCCTTGTCGCTCATCGCGACGGACGCCTGGCGAGGATCGGTGAACGATTGACCAATTTCCTTGCCGTCCGCGCCAAAATTCCCTTCGCTTTGATAGACGAGAATAATGTCCTTCGCGTTGTCTTCGATAACCTGCGTTCGCGTCCCGTCGGCGTTCACGACGTACAGAGCGCGGTAGGGTCGCGCGTAAACCGTCTTAGTAATCTTGTAGGTGCCGTCGGCGTTCTCCGTCTTGACTTCCTCCGTCCAAACGACGACGCTGTCGCCGTTGGCGTTCGACGCGACGGCTTGCGCGGTATTTGGACCGTAGTCGCTCGATTCTTCGAGAATCGACGAACGCGTGACCTGGCTAAGCGTTTGATTCTCGCCCAGATTGATCGCGTCCTCGGAATTGTACACGAACTTGTATTGATCGCCGTCGGGCGCGCTGTCGTTCACGTAGGAGACGGGAATATAGTCGCTGTAGCGGAACTCGTTGGAATACGTGAACCCAAGCGACTCGTTCAGCCGAATGACGCTGAAATCGATTTCAAAGTCTCTGCCGTCGTATCCGGCGGAACTGCCGTCAATCGCGTATCCCTGGCTGTAAAGCGCGTTTCGGGCGGCGTCCTGAACCATCGACGAGCAAACGAGCGTGTAGTTTCCGTCGTCGGGCTCGTAACCTTCGGCGAAATGAACGATCGCTTCGTAACGGTTCGTGCCGTACGCAAGATCGCCGTTTCTAATCTGATCGACCGGCTGATTATTTTCGTCCGAAGTCTCGCGCGCGGCCGATTCCGACGCGTTGAGTCCGTATTCGACGCTCTTGATCGCGCCGGCGACGACGACTCCGTCTCGGAGCAAATACCAGTTGGACGGATTGTCGACGGCATGGAGCGCGATGTAAGCGGCGTCCTGCGAGTTTTTCGCGCCCTGCGCGTCTTTCAACTCGAGCATATCCTCGCTGAAGGAAACGACGATATCGCGAACCGCCGACGTCACCGTCTGGTTGTCGTCAAACTGACGGCCGTCCGGAAGCGAAACGTTCGTAACGTAAGGTCCGGCGTTGTCGGTGTTTTCCGTGAAGGCGCGGAGATAGACGTGCGAATAGGCGGTCTCGCCGGAATCGCCTATGCTGGGATAGAGATCTTTGCGCCAAGTCGCTTTGGAATCCTGCCGCATCGCCCAGACGACGGCGACGTCGCCGTTCGACGTGTTCGCCACCTGGGGATTCGTCTGAAACTTGCCGTAAGAGCCGGAACGCTCGACGTAGATATCGTTGTGATACTTGTAATCGGAGTCGTCGTAACGTTGCTGGATAAGTTTAAGCGAGGAATCGTCATAATTCCAGCTAATGTAGAGAGGCGTGTCATGAAGATTCCCTTGGGCGGTAACCTGCAACGCGACAAAGTCTTCAACAGTTCTCGTTCCGTAATACTCGACGTTATTTTCCGTGTAAGTATACGGGTACGTAAACTGATCGACGTCCAAACCGATTTCGCCGATCGTCCCGCGATAACGTTCGATTTCGTCCATATTAACGCAACGGACGACGAAACAGGCATTGTCGCCGCCGCATATCGCAAGAGAGTTTAGCGCGTCCGACAAATCCTGAGCTATAGAATAATAATTCGTCAGGACGCCGTCCTTGAAGTAGCCGCCGATATCGAAGGAAACGTGTTCGCACGTCTGGGCGTTTGAAGTTGACGCGTCGCAAGCCGTCGCGATTCCGATATCAAACGCCAACGTTCCGGAAGAAACGTACCATTCGGGGAACGACAAATAGAAACAAGCGTTCTGACCGTTGCGATAACTGCTTACGACGCCGGAAGTCACGTCCGCGATAACGCTGGAGCCCGCGCTCGAGGAAGAATTGTTGTTCGAGTCGCCGCTTCCGGAATCGTTGTTGCTCGACGAGCTCGACGACGAAGCCCCGTAAAGCGTTTGACCATAGTTGGCGAAACTGACGTCGTAGCCGTTGTTGCGCAACGGAGAAAGCAACGCTTCCAGAATCGCGTTCAAACGATTAACCTGTTCGTCGGAGGCTCCTTCCTTCTGCGCGACGGAGAGGAAATACCGAATGTAGCTGTCGGGATCGATGCAATCGTAGTTATGGATTTTGTACTTCGGATCGGCGTCCAGGGTCAATTCGCCTCCGCCGTCGTAACCGTAGCCGAGAGCCAGCTTGATAAAGTCGATTAAGTCGGCGTTCTTATCCTCGTAGGAATACTTGTTTCCTCGATAGAATTGCTTGTGTTTATGAATTTCAAAATCAAGTTGAATATACAAAAAATCGCTCATCGCGGCTCTCGTGGAAGGATCGCTATAGTCGCCGGGAGAGAGATAGAGATACGCGTCGGACGTATAGATGTAGTCGATTGATTGAATGTCGATTCCGTGCCCCTGATACGCGACGAAGACGTCGCCGTCCGCGTCTAGACCGACGGAAGTCTTGCCCTGGTCCCCGACGGTCACGTTGTTGACGAGCGTCGCGCCAAGAACCTGAGTCGACTGGTACTTCGAAGAGACCTGGCGTTGACCGACCGACAACGCCGACGTCGAGGAGTCGTCGGTCGTGTCGCCATTGTTGTTGGAGTTGTCGTTAGAGTCGACGACCATTCCGTCGGCGGCGGCAAAAATATTGTCGTCGTCCGTCTGACCCGGAATCTCGGTAATTTCGTAGATCGTGACGTACGAGTCGGTGACCGGGTGACCGGGCGTGGCGCCGACGCCGTCGGCTTCTTCCTGCGTGTAAGCCAGGGCGTAACGGTTGTTATAGTCGAACGAAACGCTCGATCCGTAAGCGGCTCCCGCGACAAGTTGACCGTCGACGATAAAAACGTCGTTGTAAGGCTCGAGAACCGACTGATAGAACCCGCTTCCATAATTCCAGGTAACGACGGCAAATCCGGTCTCGGACATCGCGACGTAGGGCGCGTCAAAGTAATAGGAACTGACGCGCTCGCTCGCGAAGGCTATGTCGCCGGTGGTCGGCTGCGCTTCATTGTTAAACTGACGACCGTAAACGCCGCCGAAATAACTGTTGTCCTGCGCGATATAAGTCCACGCGACAATGAAATTTCCGTCGGCGTCGGCCGAGACGGTGGGATCAATCTGTTTCCCGTTCAACGAGGAATTGACCACAAATTCGTCGGCGACGGGCGCCACGCATTGAACCTTTTGCGCTTTGAACCCGGCGGGATCCAGAGAATCTTCGACGCTATACGAATAGGGATCCGCCACGAAACTTTTATCGACGGCGCTTTCGGGCGGCTGGTAACCAACCCTGCCGAGCGAGTCTTTTCCCACGCCGCTGGAGCCCTGTTCCGCCAGGACTCCGTTGACGTAGAACGAACTTTGGTATTCGGCTTTCTGGGCGTCGTATCCGCTTTCTCCCTGTTCCGGCAAGTAGCCGCGAACGGTGAAACGGCGCCCCATAATTTCCGTCGCGTTGTACTGCTGGAGGGAATCGGAGTTCTCGCTTTCCCAAACGATGACAAAAGAGCCGTCGTTGCTGACCGCGACGTCGGGACGCAACTGGTTGGTTCGTCCGGAACCCTGAATCACGGGCTCGTACACGACCTCGCCGCCGTCTCCCTTGTACGCGCGATAGACCACGTCGCCGTCTTCGTCGAGGGCAAAATCGGCGACCTCGACGGAATTGACGCGAAAGACCGCGCTCGGCTCCTTAACGGTGGCCGCGACGTTGGCGTTAGGATTAGAGCCGTCGTTTTTAATATTGTAACCGTTGGCGGTGGAAACGTAGAGACCAGACTTGGGATCTTGGGAAACGAGATCTTGATAAACGTGAGTCGATCCCGATTTGGTCGCGCTCGACGCGGCGGAAACGATCAGGGGATCCTGGTCGGTAAGTCCGCAGGAGCCGATGAAGGTGACCATGAACTGATTGGTCGATCCGGGAACCGTTTCGACTTTCACGTCAAGTTTTTTAATCGGCTGTTGCATCGAGCTGTAAGACTCGGTGGACAGATAAGCCGCGTTCGGCTCGAACGGATCGTGGTAATACCGGTGCGTCTGCACGTCGTATTCGTATCCTTCGGTAATAGGCGCGTAGAGTTCCGGATCGCCGGCGACGGAGTCAAAAGCGTTCTGGATATTTTGCGCGGTTTTATACGGATCGGAATCGACGACGATGCCGGTCGGCTTTCCTTTGGAATTGTAAGCGGTAACCGTTTGAACGTCGCTCACGGTGGTGACGACGGCGCTTGAAAGCGTGTCGGCGACCGCGTCGCGCGCCTTTTGGAGCGTCTGAATCACCTTGCTTCGCCCGGAAGAGCTGATAATGTTCGCGATTTCCTGCTTGTATTTGGAGCCGCCGAACAGATCGCGAAGAATGAGCTTCTGGAAATTCGTGCAGCCGTTAAGGTCGTTCATGTCGAAGTCGGACGACTTGAACATATTGATCAGACCGGTAATATCGGCGTAATAGTTGTTCGAAACGCGGACGTCGGGCAGATCGTACCCAACCCAGTCTTTGCCGTTGAACGTAATGTCGAAATCGGTTTCGCCGTAAGCGTTTACCGTCACCTCGCTGTATTGACCGCCGGGAATGCCGCGGATCGCTTCCTGAAGATTGGCGGCGTTCTCGCCCGGAAGAAGCGCGGAATCGTATTTAAAGAGAACCCAGGTCAGCTCGTTCTCCGCGTACAGACCGATATAGAAGCAGGAAAGAGAATTCGACGTGACGTAGACGTCTTGTTCGCCGAGTCGAAGACTGTCGGACTTAAAGATCGAAAAACGCTGCGTTTCGTTCGAGTTGTAAAGAAGCTCGAAAGAACCGGCCTGAACGACAGAGCCCTGAACGGCGACCTTTACGATCTTTTCGCTCCCGCCGTCGGCGACCGTCTTTTCAACTTCGTACCACCCGGACGAAATAGCTTCAAAAACTTCGTAAGATTCTCCGTCGGCGAACACTTTCCCTTCGACCAGGGATCCCTTGACGGTCAACTGTTCGGGCAAGCCGAGAGAGTTGACCGTCGTAACGCGATACCACCCGTCGGACGCGCCGATCGCCTTGTAGGAACCTTTTTCATACGCGTTGCCCTCGGAGTCGATCAACGAGCCGGGAACGCATTGTTGGGGAATGGTGACGATCTGGACTTCGTTAGTCAGGTAACGCGCGTAAATATTTAAATCCTCGACGTAATCGCCGTTTTGATCCGTAAGATACAAGCTGGACGATTCGTCGGCGGGGTCGTAATCGGGGTTAAACAAACGGTCGGCGGCGGACCATGCGACGACAAGATCGCCCGCCTGGTTCGAATCGACGGCGACGTCGCCGCGAATATCCTGCCAGCTGGGATTGACGAGAAGATTCTCCGTCGTGGCGACCGTCAAACTCAGGAGCTGACGCTCTTCAAGCTGATCCAAGCGCAATTTCGTCGTTTTTTGTTCTCGACCGTTCGCGCGGCGTTTTTCGAACAAACGTTCCAACAGCGATTCAGCGACGCTCCAAATTTTGTTATTTCGCGATTGTGACATATGTGTGCCTGACTCTTCAAACTAGTTTAAAATCTAAGCTCGCGCTCGGCGCGACCGCGCGTCGTTTGGTTCAAATCGCGTTCGACTTCGCGCCGGAACCGACGTCGTTTCATCGAGGCGCAAAGTCTACGAACGAGTCGCGCGCAGCCGAAACTCCGACCGCATTCGAGTCGCCGACGACTCGCGGTCAAGTCGTTCGACCGCGCTTTGAACGTCCAACGATATTTTCGCGAGGCGATTGCTTGACTAACGAGCCTCGCGAAAAAAACATATTGCATTGAGAATCAGCGACCAAAACTCGTCGTTCCAGCCGCGAATCCCGACAAATCCGCGTCCACGTCTCCGTAAACGCCGCGGCGCGGCGATAGACCGCCCCGTATTCTCTCTAATATAATCAGAATCGGAAGCGGGGGCTATTTCCGCATGAAAAAATCCGCGCTTTTTTTGGTTATCCCTTCTTAATAAGCAGGTCGCGCAGGATATTCTTTTTATTTCAAAAAGAACTTATTCCGCAATTTATAGGCGTTGCAACGATTATGACGTCGCGTTCTAACGCCCGCCTGCGATTCGGACGCGCGCATGGCGCGCTTCCGGCAAAAACGTTTGATTTTGAAACATTTTTATGATAAAAACGTTTCATGATTAAACAAACCTTGCAAAACGGCGTTTTTTTTGATACTCTTTACAAGTCGTTAGTTCCCTTAAATATTCCCAAAATTGTCGCGCTTTTGCAGAGACGTTTTCAGGCGTAAAGCGCGTCGGATACCGTAAAAACGGCTCTCGCGTCTACGAAAGGATCCTATGAAGCCGACAAAACCCCGCTCGTTCGCGCGCGCGTCGCGCCTTTTTTCCAAGCTCAAATCGCCCGTTTTAACGGCTCTTCTTCTAGTTTTTCCCGCGTTCCTCTCCGACGCGCGGCTTTTTGCCCGCTTGGCGGAACCGGAATCGCAAAACACGGCGGACGCCGCGACGAAAGAGGCGGATTCTCCATGGTTCAGGCTTGAGCGCGAAGGAAAAACCCCCGTCGCATTGCAAACGTCGATCGTCCGCTTCTCAGGCTCTCATATCGGGAACGACGGGCAAAGCCGCGAAACGTCCGTCGACCTCGTCGGGGCGATTCATCTGGCCGAACGCGAGTATTACGACGCGCTCAACGAAGAATTCAAAAACTACGAAACCGTCGTCTTCGAACTCGTCGCCCCCAAAGGTTCCGACGTCAAAGAATTGTTCGCCGAACGCGAAAAGAAAGAAGGCGGCAAAGCGGGCGTCTCGCCCCTCGATTTTGTTTCGTACAGTCAAATCAAACTGGGCGAAGCGCTCGGCTTGATTCACCAAACGGACGGAATAAACTACTTCGCCGACAATTTCGTTCGCGGGGACATGGACTCGGAAGATTTCCTGATTCAGCTATTTTCCAACGGCGACGTCCGCGAATTTCTCGTCGACTCGTTTTTCGAGGGCTTTTGCGACGAAACGCTCGGACAGTTTGAAGGGTGGGGAGTCGTTCTGCTTTGCGCCCAAAATCGCCGTCTCGCCCTTCGAAGGCTCTTTGCCGTCGAACTAAGCAAGGGCGAGCTTAATGATATCGACGGCGAAACGAAACGACTCGAAAACGACGAGAAGGATGAAGAAAGAGAAGGCGTCCTGATTCATCTGCGCGATAAAAAAGCGATCGCGGCGGTCAAAAAGGAACTCGACGCCGGAAAGACAAAGATCGCCGTCTTTTTCGGAGCGGCTCATATGCCCGATCTTGAACGCAAACTGGAAAAAGAGTTCGGGCTCAAACGCGACGGCGAACCGCGCTGGCTCGACGCTTGGAAGATGAAAAAAGAGTGAGCGTCCCTTTTCAGACGCGCGACCGGAAAAATCAAAACGCCGCGAACGCGATTCGCGGCGTTTTTACGTTTGAAAACGACCTCGCTCGGCGTTTCACCGCTTTTGAAATTATCTGGCGCAACCGCTCATCAACAGGTCGATGAGCGAAGGGCAGAATCTTGAAAAGAGTCCGAGCGTTTTCGCGCTTGTCGACGCGGGAACGATTCTCCGTCTTCCTTTTTCCGCGGCGTTCAACACGGCGATCGCGACGGCTTTCGGATCCGCCGCCTTGTGCGCGGGCAAAGACGGCCGACGTTTGTCCTCGCGAAGAACGTCGAAAAATTCCGACGCGGTCGTGCCGGGCGCGACGGTCAAAAATTCGACGCCGTTGGCGCTTTGTTCGGCGCGCCACGCGTCGGTCAGCGCGATAAGCGCGGCCTTCGACGCGCCGTAGACGCCGTAGAAAGGCGTTCCGCGAACGCCGACGATCGAAGAGACGTTGATCACCAGGGGGCGGATTCCGCGCGACGCGTTTTCCGACGACGCGGCGCTCGCTTTCAACGCGGGCAACGCCGTTTTCGTAAGTTCCAGAGGGGAAAAGAAATTCAGATCGAAGAGTTCGCACGCGAGTTCGTCGGTCGTGTCTTCGACGGGCAACGTCGCGCCCGCGCCCGCGTTGTT
>CAMZEO010000065.1 GCA_947305735.1 uncultured Planctomycetales bacterium
AATAAGGCCGCTATGGAAGCTGTAGATGTAGCTGCTATTAAGAAACTGTTTTAAGATTCCGTCTTTGTACTGTTTTCGAACGTTCTCGCGCTCTTCTTCAGGCACTTTTTCAATCTCTTCCAAATAACGCATATGAGCGTGCTTTTTGATTAGATGCTGAATGTCTCTGCGAAGAATTGCGGTATGCCCCACTCGACCTAGCGTTTCCGCTCCGTCGTAATAAGTGCGAGAAGCTAAATTTGACTTTTCGACGGGAACGGCGTCCGAAAGGTTGACGTCCTGAGAGAACGACGTCGCGAACTGGATGAGAAACAGACAAGCCATTTCCGTCAACGATCTTGAGAACTCTAAGAAAAGTCGACGATTTGACGTATGCGAGTAGCGCGAAGGCGCGTTGTTTTTCTTTGGTTCTATCATTTTTTTTTGAAGTTGTCGCCAACGGCGATTTACCGTTTGGTTTGGCGCCACGAATAACGTCGCGCTTGCAATAGTAACACACGCGCGAATTATAACAATTGCAACGTCCGGATGGCAAGAGCATTTTGCCTTTCAAAAGTTGGAAAAAGGCTTTGTCAGTCGCGTCGACGGAACGATTCTTGATCAGTTTTTGACAACCTTGTTGATAACACGCGACAAAAGCAACTAAAACGTTGTTATTTAGGTCGAATTTAAGTTTTTTGCTTTGACGCTTAAAAGAATGATTCTTCCTTCCAGTTAGGATTCATGTATCGTTATATCAAAAGGCGCGTCATAAACAGCGTCTTAAGCAAAAAACAATTGAGCGATATGAACGCGTTAAGAAATAGGGTGTTTATGTTTTCGCAAAATACCGATTCCGTAATGTTATCGCGAAAAACGCGCTACTTCCGCCTTTGTGTATATCGTCGGGTTTTTCAACCAACGCCTGAACGCGTCTTGTTTTTTTGATACTAGAGAAGGTCTCGAATACTTGACTGTTGATTGCTTGAGTAGTACCCCTTGCTCTTATATCTCAGTTTATGTTAAGACAGAGCGATTAAGACGAATAGAAAAAATGAGTTGACGTCGCGGTAAAAGGAATTTAAAATGAGGCGAAAAGTTGAGTCAACGTTAAAGCATTTTGTTTTGCGCCGATTTTTGCGACGTTATTGTCGTATTTTACACAGATATTCGTACTAAAGCGCTTCGTGAGGGAATGATGAATCGCGGTATTATTGTTCGCTTTTCGATTTTGGGATTATCAGTCGTTGCTCTTTTTATAGCGTCTTCCGCGCAGGCTCAAATATTCTGGGGATCCAGGTTTACGCGAGCGAATGCTTGTCGTTCCTTCGCCTTTCAGCCCGAGTCATACCATCTGCCGAACGACTATTATGTCGGTCTCCGTCGCGCTTTGTTTAACGGTGAAGATTTAACCGGTTGGACGAATGTTAAGGGCGAAGCCCCCGGTCGGGGGTGGAAAGTGAAGGACGGATGCATTTTCCGAGAAGAAAACGGCGGCGACCTGTATGCTGAAGGGAAATTCGAAAATTTTATTTGGGAATTCGAATTTAAACTTGCAGAAAAAGGCAATAGCGGCGTTAAGTATCGTTCTTGGAATAATGATGGTTGGGGAATGGGATGCGAATACCAGATTTATGACGACATTAACGATCCGAAAAATCCTCCGCGTTATCAAACCGGAGCTTTGTACGACGTCATCGTTCCTCGAGAAGGCGCCCCAAGAATTAAAATGGGCGAATTTAACAAGGGGAAGATTGTTGTCCTTGGAAATCATATTGAACATTACTTGAACGACGAATTGGTTATGTCAGTCGACGTCGGTTCCAAAGAGTGGAACGAAGGGGTGGAGAAGAGCAAGTTCAAAGAAGTCAAGGAATTTGGTTCTACAACCGTCGGACGTATCTTTCTTCAAGATCACAATTGCCAGGTATGGTTTAAAAATCTTTATATTACCGAATTAAAGCTATCGAACGAAGCCTGTCTTTTCTGAGGATTGGCTCTTCAAATTTCTTTTTTTACGAAATTTACGAAAAGACCGACGATTCAATGGGGCGGTCTTTTCTTGTAAGAGTCGGTCAAGCCGTCTTACTTTCAATTGATTCAATTTTAACGGCAAGCTTACCATCGGCAACCAGAAGAACGCCGCGTCCGAAAAGTCGACCGTTTGACCAGATTTGAATTTGTCCCTTTGTCGATTCAAGAAGGGGGACGATCGTATCCGTTCCGAGGTAAGACAATTCTTGGAGACGAAGCCTCGTTCGACCAAAGCGAAGTTGAAAAGAAACTTGTTCTACTGATTTACGTCGCGAAGAATCGTTATCAGGATTTGGTTTTGCGCAGGGATTTGCGAACGGTTCGCAGAAATGGCGAAAAAAATCCTCCGAAACGAGCTGATCCAGCCGAACATTAGCTTTTCGAACCGCTGTTTCCAGGCGTTTTTCAATCGTCAGGGAATCGAATCGCAAGCGCTTTGTCGAACCAGAATTTACCGAATCGTTCATCGCGGTAGGCGCTCGTTTTAAAAGACTCTTTTAAAGCGTTGGAAAGAAGGCGAACGCGATTTGCGCGCCCGCCTTGCGGGGAACTATCTGGACGCAGCTCTCTTTTGCTCGTATTCCAAAAGCATTTCCACAGAGGGCGCCTGCGGGTTGGTCGCTCGTTCCATTATCCAACGGTTGACGTCGGCAAGAATAGCGATCATGCGGTCTTGCCGTCCGTTATTACAACGTTCTTCATTGTATTGGCGAACCAGAACCGTTAATCCCGCCGCGTGATAAAGTCTGAGCTGTTCCTTATTTAACTTGGGAACGGAAACGGCGTCAGGATCGCCGGATGTAACAAGAATAGGAAGATCGCGTAGCGCCCGCCAGTTCCGGAGAGGCGTATGAGTTGTTTGGGGAAGAACTCCGTCTATAGAGATTACGCCGGCAAATTCATGAGGATTACGCATGGCGACTCGAAGCGCCATCGAACCGCCGGATCCCTGACCCAAAAGAAAAATACGACGCATATTGACGTTATATTTACCTTGAGCTTCAGCGATGGAATCAAACACAAGATTTTCAGCTTCCGAAACGGCCTCCTCCGTTTCCAACCAATCGTAACACGGTTCGCGCCAGCGACGTTCCTCAATTAATCGACCATTGACCGAGGAACGCGCGATCCTACTCTTTTGACGCATAATGCCGCGCGGAGCTACCGCAACGTAATTACGCGCGGATATTTTAGGAACGACGTCAAAAATATCTAATTCTGTTTTTTCAGCGTCGTGAAGCCAAACAAGGAGGGGATAAGCGAAACCTTTCTCATAGTGAATAGGGGCGGCCACAATATGCGGAAAAGACGAACTACGTTTTCCTGCGCGGTAACGCGCCGAGAGCAATTCATAATTTCTTTCAAATTTCTCGACCGCCCTCGTTTCGACGGACGATAAAGCTGTTTTAATTTTTGACATAATACGCGTTTACTTGGGGACTTCTTGACGTCTATCGACGGAAAAGTGGACGACTTAACACTCGGATCTGAAACGCACTGCCGACATTCCAGACGGGGTATATGGATTTCGACAGGGGGTATGCGAAACAGACGCTCGCTCGCTATTTTGAAACGACTGCAGGGCGCCAAGAAAGCGTATATCATACGAACTCTCGCGCCGACAACGACGAATACGCTGATTTGATGCTACAAGTAGCGAAAAACTTAACGAAAAAACTTGATGATTTTAAAAGTTTGCCGCTTCCAATTCGATTACAATCAACACATTCCCTTTGTTTTTACACTTTTTCAGCAGTCGCAAGGCTTACGACGAATGTGCCAGATATAATAGTCTATATGGAGGCGGAAAGTCAAGACGAATTTATCAACTTTGGCGGATTAGAAGTTTTTTTTTAAGGAAACGTTAATGGTCTTTCCTTTTACGCAAACTAAAAGACGTAGTTAATATGGATAAAATTAGTTTTGTTTGCTAATATCCGTTCGTTTTGTATTGCCACCGAATTCATCGCGCTGTTTGTTTCAAAAGAGGCTTTGACTGTCCTTTTCTTTTTTTGTATCATCGCCTCTAGGCGTGTTATTTTGTTAGATACGTCCGATTCCCACAAGCGATTACGGCGGTTGCGTTTCGATAAAGACGTTGGAGAGCGCGATTCGCCGTTGCCAACGAGCGATAGAAAGAGAAACTTCAGGTTTGACGATTGTTTAGATTAGTTCTTTTTTATCTAAATTTTTCGGAATAGCAGAAAAAAAGGGAAACTTTTAAGTTGAAGGCGGTCGATACTACCTAACAACGCCCTGCCGTAAAACCGTATGGGAAGTCTATATTGTGTGAGCGGCGTGATAAAAGACGTAGCGCGACGTTGGAGACGCGCTCTATGTCTTGGGGGGTAACGACGTATGGAAACGTCGTTTTTAGAGTTGGCGCGACTTTGACTACTTAGAGTTGTTTATGTTTGAACGACGCAAACGTCTAGGCGCGAGATTTCAAGGAAGGATAACCAATGCATTTTCAAACGAAACTGACGAAAAAGTCGAAAAAATGGAGAGGCGCGCTCATTTATTTGGCTCTTTTCGGAGTCGCGCCAATGGCTTTTGGAGCGGATACGGAGACTCGCTATGTTTCGGATTACGCAGGCTTGAGAGCGGCCATTTCTGAATACAACGAGAATACTGGATCCGATTTCAAAATCGTTCTTAAGAACTCGATAACCTTGGCGGGCGAGTTGCCGGCGATTACGGGAAACGCGTCCATTAAAGGAGTAGCCAGCGGTTCCCTCGTGATTGAAGGTTCTGGTTGCGCGATTAACGGCGTCGGCAGATATCGCGGTCTTTACATTGACGGGGAGGGGGCCAATATCGCCGTTAGCGTTTCCGACGTTACCTTTGAGAACTGCTACGCCGAAGGCGGAGACGGCGGCAAAGGAAAGAGCGGCGGCGGCGGCGGTCTTGGGGCCGGCGCGGCGATCTACGCATATAGCGGGGACGTCGTTTTGAACAATGTGACAGCCGCAAATAACGTCGCGGTCGGCGGTAACGGCGGCGCCGTTCTTTACGGTTCCGAATCCTATGGCGCGGGCGGAGGTTTAGGCGGCGACGGAGGATCCGGAAATTTGCTTGAATCAGGCGCGGCGTCCGGCGGCGGCGTGTTTGTCGACGGGGAAAATTCTTCCGCCGACAGATTAGCCGGCGACGGAGGAGTCGCGTCTTCCAGCGATTCGAATTCCTACGCGCATACGATTTCGGGGACGACCTCTCCCGTCGGCGGCGATTCGCTGGCAGGCGGCGGAGGGGGAGCCTCGGTAGCATACGGCGGCTCCGGCGGTTTTGCCGGCGGCGGAGGAGCAGGCGGAGTCCAAGGGGGATCGGGCGGCTTTGGCGGCGGCGGCGCCGGCGGTTCGAGTTCCATTTCCGCAGGAGCCGGCGGCTTTGGCGCGGGAGCCGGCGGATACGTCGACGAAGTTCAGAGTTCTCTATTTTCGAATACGCCCGGCGGCGGAGTCGGCGGCGGCGGGGCTGCTCTCGGCGCGGCCGTCTTCGTCGGTCCTACCGCGAACGTTACTATTGCCGTCGGCGATTCCGGTTTTGGCGAAATTTACGGAGGTTCTTTGACTGCCGGTCAAGGCGGCGGCGGAACCGCCGAAGACGGCGAAGCGATTGGCAAGGGCGTTTTCCTTCTTAACGACCTTACTATTCAAGTCGCCGAAGGCGGGAGGTATGTTGTTTCCGACAGCATTGGCGGATATGCCGGTTCCAAGGGCGCCACTCCGGATGAGAACGGGAATTATGACAATACCAGCGGTATTGTGAAGACGGGCGACGGAACGTTGGTTCTCAACGCTGGAGACTCTTCGTATACCGGCGATACGACTGTCAAAGGCGGTTCTTTGGTGGCTAACACTACCGGAGCCATCAGCTCTTATTCGAGTCTAAACGTGGAATCTGGCGACGTCAAACTGAACGCGGATCAAACGGTTCGCAACTTGAACGGAACAAACGGAGCCGCCGTTGATCTCAACGGCGAGACGCTGACGATTGCCGGCGACGGCGGCGACGGAGTCTACGACGGAAAAATCGACGGCGACGGGGTTCTTGTGAAGAACGGGACGAGCGCGCTTGCTTTGGGCGGAGATAGTCGCGGTTCCAGTTTTAATACGGTTTTGAGCGGCGGTACGATCCAAGTTAAGAACGACGGCGCTTTTGGCGACGGCGCGGTGACCTATACTCGTTCTGATTCCAATGATCAGACTTCTTCAATTGATTTTGCCGACGGAATCAAATTGGCGAACGATATTATCTTGAGCGGTAATTCAAATCCTCTGGTTCTTTCCGGCGGATCTGCGGAATTGTCGGGACAGATTGTCGTAAAATCTGGAACAGGGGCTGGCTCAAACGGGGATATTGTCTTGCGTTTGGACGAGGGAAAGTCGATTCGTCTGCTCAATACCGGCGTTACCACCGACGGGGACGGCAACGTCGTTCAGTCGGGCGGTAATATGATTAGGAATCTTATCATCAATAGCGGCAACGCCGTGATTGACGTCGATTCCTTTGTCGTCGGGGGCGAGCGTAGTTGGCAGAGCTCTATTGGAAATTCTGACATTACCAGTAACGACGACACGAAATTATCGTTCATTTTAAATACCGACGATCCAGGCGCCGGATTGCGTTTTTCAAACAAAATTGTCTCGAATTCCGGATGGGTTACCGTTGATCCCGTAACGTTGAAGGATTCGACCGAACAAGTTCAAAGCATCTTTGCCGAAGGGAATACCACCGGGGCGGGCGGGTTCCGACTCGACATTGGCGCGGGCGCTACGTATAACGTTCTCGGCTCGTATGGAGTCGCTTACACGGACGTTAACTCGGGCGTTTTGAATATGTCGAACGTCAAGGATTCGTCCGCATACGTCGGAGGTTTGACCTCAAGCGGAGCGGGCGTTGTCGACGCTGGAAGCAAGAACATTGTCGTCAATTTTGACGGCGACGACCTTGAATACGCCGGTAAAATCGTCGGGGCTGATTCGGGCGCGAACGTCTATAAGAACGGATCCGGGAAATGGACGCTCAATTTGACGAACGATTCCAAGGTCAATTCGGTAAACGTTGCCGAGGGATCGTTTTCACTTGGCGCTAATCACTACGATTCCGGCATGTATCCGAGTAATGATTTTGCGATTGTCGTCGGTTCTAAAGGCGCTTTTGAACATTCGACGACCAACGGGGAAAAACTCGTTTTGAACAACTTTGACGCGACTCAGGGCGGCGTCGTCGTCGTCGGAGACAAAGACGAACTAGTTTTGTCTAATAAGAATACGGCGACTGTCGTCGCGGCGAATCTTAACGGATCTGGGAAGATTACGTTGGAGAACGTCGCGGATTTGAGCGGGGGCGTGTCTCCCTGGGTTATTAGCGGTAATAATTCCGGATGGAGCGGAACCATTTCGGCGACTGAGCCGTATGCGAACGTTGTTTTGGCTTCGTCAAACTCGGGATCCGACAGTTCTTCAATAGAGTTTGGCTCCTTCGGAAAGTTAGACGTTGCCGAATCAACCGTTCTAGGATCTTTGGCTTTTGCCGACAACGCGACGATTAACGCCGCTTCCGGCAAAACGTTGACTCTTGGCGCGTTGACAAGCGATCCTCTTTGGTTGGACGATTCAATTTTAACGATTGACGGCGGAGGAACCGTTTCGCTTAAAGAAAACGCCGCGACCAGTTATTACGGAGAAACAGCGGTTAAGAACGGATCCACGCTGGCTTTATCGGGCGACAACACCGCCAGTCCCAATACTCGTCATTAGTTGACTCTTATTGACGGCGGAATCTTGGCGATGGATTACTCGAGCGTTTCGTCGGGCGATCCCTTAAGCTCATATTGGGGTTCTGAAATTGACGTGGACGGAAACGGGGGAATTACCGTCGTTGGCAATCCCTCGAACGGTTCCGTCGCCATGAGCGAGACTATCGGTTTTGTTGGTTCCGATCCTGGAGTATTGACGTTCGACGCGACGAACTCTACAGTCGAATTGAAGAGCGTGATCGACGGATCCGGATCTCTCGTTAAGACGGGGAATGGGACGTTAATTCTCAACGGTTTGGGCTCGTTTACCGACGCGGACGTCAAAGATGGAGTTTTGCAACTGGGAACAGATCCCGGCAATTATAACGACCAGTTGGAGTATGCGAATTTGACCGTCAATGGCGGAACCGTTACCGGTAGAACCAAGAAACTTGGAACGGTCGATTTGAATTCGGGGGCGTTGCATTTGAGTAACCCCGAGTCCGTTTCGCTTACCGGTTCCGGCGACGTTTTTTCGATGAGCGGCGGTTCGTTGTATATCGACGTCGTCGATAAGACAAACTACACAAGTTTCGTAGCCGAAGACGCATCCGCAACCGCTAAGATGGACGGAGGTTCGATTTACGTCGACACCGATACTTATGGGGCGAATCTCGACTTGGGCGATTCGATCACGGTCGTTGAAGTCGACGCCGGCAACTTGACCGCTAACCCTTCGAATTTTACGATCTACGACAATTATGCCGGAATGCGTTTTGTTGTTGATACCAGCAGACTCTCCGACGGACTGTTCAATTTGTTGCTGAAGAAAAATTCTTTTGCAGAATACGCGCGAACACCAAATCAGA
Source organism: uncultured Planctomycetales bacterium (assembly GCA_947305735.1). Classification (GTDB taxonomy): domain Bacteria; phylum Planctomycetota; class Planctomycetia; order Pirellulales; family Thermoguttaceae; genus RUG369. The sequence continues at coordinate 8,623 of CAMZEO010000065.1, forward strand.
GAAGCGTCGCGCGGTATCTTGACCAGTGGCAGGACGGTTCGGCATGGGATCCTTCATACGGCGAAATGTTCGCCGCGCTTGAAAACGGTGTTGAGAACGATCCGCGCATATTGGATCAGTTGACCGGAGAACTTCGCTTTTCGGCCATGAACGCGCAAATTCAGTCGCGCAATTTAATGCGTCAAAACCTGACTCGCGCCGTATTGCCCAGTCCAACGTTTACCGGTTGCACAGGATTTACGTCTTGCTGCTCCGCGATTCGCGGGCAAGCATGGAATTATGGTCAAGAAGAAGCCGGACTTTCCGGATGGGCCAGTATGTTTGGCGCGGGCGGCGAAGCCGGCGATCGTCATGGGACTAGCGGATTTAATTACCAGCTGCTGGGAGGGATGTTTGGCGTTGAGTTTGGGAGTACCGCTTCCAATCAATTCGGTTTCTACTACTCCTATAACAACACGGACGTCGACGGCGGTAGTATGGGGGACGTGGCGGTTCGCGACAACGTTTTTGGATTGTACCTGCGCTTGAGCGACGATTGGGGATACACCCTTGCCACTGGATCGTATGGGATTGCCGATTACGAGGTTGATCGTCCGATTGCCGTTGGTCGCAACTCTTATGAAGGTTCGACGGACGGATGGTCTGGAAGCGCCTATCTGGAACGCGGATTTAATTTCTGCTTGCCGGCGTCGACGCTACAACCGTTTGGAGGATTGCAGTACACTCGCCTTTCGATGGACTCCTTTACTGAAAGCGGGACGTTCAACGCTTTTGCGCTTAGAACCTCCGATACGGAGTACGACAGCCTTCAAGGCGTTATCGGCGCGCGTTGGCTCAAATCAATTCCGCTCGCCAACGGCGCTATTGATTTCAACGTTTATGCTAACTGGACGCATGAATTCCTTGACGACAATGTTGAAGGAGACTTGACAATGGTTGCCGGTCCTAACAATGCGTTCCATATTGTCGGCAACGGAGTCGGTCGCGACTGGATCTATGCGGGTCTTGGCGGCGACTGGATCATGAGTCAGAACTTCGACGTTTTTGGCGGCGCGGATGTGCAAACAAATGATTACACGACTTACGTCAATGGCAACGCCGGATTCCGCGTGAAATGGTGATTGATTGATGTCCGGCGCGACGACGTCAAAAACTCGTCGGTGAATTGAACGCCAATAAATAAGAAGGTCGAACGCCGTTGTTGCGACGTTCGACCTTCTTGCTTGCAAACGCGACAACGAACCGCCTGCAAAAGGCGTTGCAAGCGGCGCGTTCAAGTTTCAGATTCAGAGTTGATACCTCACCTCGCCCGAAACAATCGTCATAACGGCTCGTCCCTTCATTTTTCGATTAAGATACGGAGTGTTTCGACTCTTTGAATGGATTTGATCGACGGTGAACGTCCATTCGAGATTTGGATCGATAATAGTAACGTCCGCGTCCGCGCCTACTTGAAGCGTTCCCTTAGCGACGCGTAGGATCTTCGACGGATTAAGAGCCATCTTCTCGACAAGTTGCGACCAAGTCAGCAACCCCGAATTGACCAGCGTCTCAATCGCAAGCGGGAGCGCCGTTTCCAAGCCGATGACGCCGAAGGGAGCCGCGTCAATAGCGCGCTGTTTTTTCTCGGCTGAGTGAGGCGCGTGATCAGTGGCGATAACGTCGACAACTCCGTCGACAAGTCCCCTAATACACGCGTCTACATGGTCGCGACTGCGAAGCGGAGGATTCATTTTAAAGTTAGGATCAAAAGAACGGAGTTCTTCGTCCGTTAGAGTTATATGATGCGGAGTAACTTCGGCAGTTATTTTTACGTTTCGCTCTTTGGCGCGTCGAATTGCGGCGATAGCTCCGGCTGAAGAAACGTGCATAATGTGAAGGGGCGCGTCAACGCTTTCCGCAAGGGCGACGTCGCGCGTTACCATGACGTCTTCAGCTTCCGAGGGAATACCGCGAAGTCCAAGAATGTTTGAGACAAAACCTTCGTGCATGACCCCGCCCTTCGCCAACGGCGCGGATTCCTCATGACACAATATCGTTTTATTGAACATTTTACAATATTCAAGCGCTCGCCGCATTAATTCCGAATCTTCAACGGAATTTCCGTCGTCGCTACAAGCTACCGCGCCGCTTTCGAACAGGAGTCCAAGTTCCGCGAGTTCTTGTCCCTTGCGTTCTTTACTAATGCAACAGATCGGAAAAACATTGCACTGACGAGCGCTGGTCGCCAGTTCGCGAATAAGAGCTACTTGAGCCTGCGTGTCAATAGGCGGATTAGTATTCGGGGGGCAAGCTATGGACGTAAAGCCGCCGCATAACGCGGCGCGCGCTCCTGAAGCAACCGTTTCCGCCTCTTCATATCCCGGTTCGCGCAGGTGAGCGTGCATATCAACCAAACCGGGCGTTACGATTCTTTCGGAGGCGTCAATCCTTTGAGTTGCGACAGGGACGTTGTCCCTAGGCTCGTCGAGACCTACTATTTTACCGTCGACAATGAGCACGTTGCAGATTCTGTCAATTTGCTGAGACGGATCGACAACGCGTCCGTTTTCGATGAAAACCGATTGATAAGACATGAAGTATATCTCTTTTAATAATCGCGTTTTACGACGCGCTTTGCACTATTATATCTGAAAAAGCAAGAATTATTCGCTCGGATTACTTTTAATCACTTCTTTACGGAATTAATCGTAGCCCAAAGCGCCGCCATACGAACAGCCACTCCGTTTGTCACTTGATCAAGGATCGCGGAATTGCGACCGTCCGCAACCTCGGAGGTAATTTCTACTCCGCGATTTATCGGTCCGGGCGCGATGACGAGCGCGTCTTTTTTACAACGCCTAAGACGTTCGCCGTTCATGGCGTAGAGATGCGCGTATTCTCTAATTGACGGGAATGGTCGAACAACTTGACGTTCAAATTGAACGCGAAGCAAATTGAAAACGTCTACGTATGGCAGAATGTCGTCAAGCGAGTAACTTACTTCCAGCCCGTAATCCTTCCAATAGGGGGAAACTAACGTAGAGGGACCGCATACAATAGGCGTCGCGCCTAATTTAAGCAATGCAAATATATTAGAACGCGCCACGCGACTGTGGGAAATATCGCCGACAACGGCTACCTTTAACCCCTCGAACGAGCCGAAGTGTCGGCGAATTGTCAATGCGTCAAGGAGACCTTGCGTCGGATGTTCATGCGTTCCATCGCCCGCGTTCACCACCGCGCAGTCTTTTAGGTTATTGGCAAGAAGCTTGGGAACGCCAGGGCAACTATGACGAACCACGACGGCGTCAATTCCCATTGCCTGAATATTCTTGGCTGTGTCGACGACTGTTTCCCCTTTGGCGACGCTGCTCGTCGCCGCTGAAAAATCGACGACGTCGGCCCCAAGACGACGACCGGCCAACCCAAAACTGGTGCGCGTTCGCGTCGAATTCTCTAAAAAGAGATTGACGATCGCTTTGCCGGAGAGGAGAGGAAGTTTACGCTTGTTTTCGCTGGATTCCAGTATTTCGTTACGGAATCGATCGGCAAGATCCAAAAGAATAGTAATTTCTTCTCTACTTAGATCCTCGAGACCGAGGAGATGAGAACGCATCCAACCACATGGAACTGAGCCCCAATTTTCAGGCGTCCAAAGCATTTCGTATGACACTCCTTACAAAAGCGCGCGGCTACCGACTATTTTGGAAAACGTGGACTTCCTTGAATATCCAACGCCATTTTAGCGCTCTTTTAAAGAAGTAAAAGGGGCGAAAACGACGGCGTTTGTCGCCGAAGACGACAAACGCTCGAACCTCTATTACGGGGTCGAGCGTTTATCAAACCTTTTGAAAAGGGAAAGCTTCACTTATTTTCCACGCTTGCTTCCGCTAAATTATTAGACGGTTCCTGATCGGAAGACGTTTGTTCGTTTGTCTCCGTTTGTTCTTGAGGAGCCCCTGACTCCTCGGGAGTCGGCTCCGATATTGTCGAATCCTCGATCGCTTCCGTTTGCGCATCCTGGAAGGTTTGGTTTTCCGCCCGTTCTTGCGGCGTTTGTTCAGTTTGAGGTTCTTCGGGGGAAATACCCGCAATTTGAGTCAACCATTGAGCTCGAACAAGATCGCCCGTTTTCTCAGGATCTATTTGGAACCGGCTGATAGCCGTTTCAATCTTTCCTTGTTTTTCCAATATTCTGGCTCGCAAGTAATTGGCGGCATAACGCCATTCGTCGCCGTATGAACGTTGATTAGCGCTTGATTGAGCGCGAATACGCAGAGAGTCGTCGTTCAGACGTTCAAGCGCGGCTCCGTCGTTGCCCGCCGCCTCGGACAGAAGCGCGAGATAGAAGCTGGTTAGAATTTTAACGTAACGTTTGGTCGTAACCTCCATTTGGAATGTAAGAAGAGCGTCTTGCGCGACGGCATTAAGCTCTTCCGTCGTTGCCTCTTCATTTTGGCTGGCTCGCCATTCTTGATACGCCGCGACGTATTCTCGCGTTCGTTGAGGTATAGACGCTTCTTCCTGCTTCAGAAGTCGATCCGACACGCGACCTTGCAGAAAATATAAACTTGCTCCGCCGTCGTCGACAAAACGACCGCGTAGATAGAGATTCTTACCGATCCATAGAGCCGCGTTTTGAGTCTTTTTTGTCGACGTCGTATTGCCGACGGGCGCGGAACTGTCAGAATTTGTGTAATCGCCGATGGACTCGTCGGTAGACGCGTCCGAATCGGAGACTTCAAGATTGCCGCCGGATCCCGTCGAGGCGAGCATATAAATTTGCGTAAGGGCTTCCGATTCGAACGGGAAAATAGCCTGTTCCAAAACAGGCGCGGTCGCTTCGTAGAGACGCCGAACTTCAACGATCCCGCTTAGTTCGGCAACTCGCGTTTTCTGCGATTCAAACGGCGTGGACAAAACGGTGTTGACTTTGCCGCTGTATTCCTGTTCCAACGCGATCATACGCGAAGAAACAGTAAACGGGGTCGACGGAACGTAAGCGATCATTCTTTCAAAATCTTTCGAGGTCGCCGGAAACTTCGTTCCCGGAAGATCAAATCGGCGAAGGAGGGAGTCGTTGTTGGCGACTTGCGTCAACGTTGCAATCGAGTTAAATTGCAGCCCCTCATTTTCTTCCAGAGTAAGCGACTTGTCTCCTTCACCCGGAATGGGCAACGCGTATTCTGGAAGAAACAAGTATGTCTCGCCGTCCAAACGAACTCCTACGACAAGTGGAAAACTCTCGCTTTGCCGGTTGGCAGGACGGAGAACGAAAGCGTCGAGCCTGTGTTGGCGCAAAAGTTCCATAAAAACTATAGCGCGGTCCATCGCCGTTCCTTGGCTAAGAAGAAGCGTTTGCCAAGCGGTTTGCGACATTGGACCGGCAGAACCGGGCATAAGAGGAGTAACGACGACGTTGCGAACGCTCCAATCGAACAGATTTTTAACGATGGTCAGGTCATCTTGTTTGTCGCCTTTTGCCCAAGAAAAAACGTCTCTAAACCAGACGACTTCACGGAGAAAGTCCGCGTCCTGCGGGAGGAACGACGCGCCGTCCGCAACGAGGAGTCTTTGAAAATCTTCAACCCCTTCAAGCAAGCTTTTGACGTTGTAGATTTGAGCGGTCGGTTTTTTGACAAATTCTCGAATCCTCGTTTGGAACGTCTCTGTCGCGTCAGCAAATTGGAATTCCTTCGCGCTTGCCAATTGATTCTTTAAATCGTCAAAATATCGCGAGTACGATTTAAGAGCGTTTGACAACGTTTTATCTCCGAGTTCGTCCGTCTGCTTTTGAACGCTCTCGATAAGGTTTTGCAGTTCGAGACCATCTTTTTCTTCGGGAGATTTGTTTTCGTCGACGAAAAGTTGGACGAGTTCGTTGACTCTACGAAGATCGACGCTCAACTTCTTAAAAGAATCGGCGAGAGCAATAAATTCTTCGTCAGGCTCAAAGTCGGCGGATTGAGGTCGTTCGGCAAGCCAGGAATTGAGACGTCCGATCGCTCCGCGAAGATAGGTTGGATCGGGATATATTTCTTGATTTTCCGTTATTTCCACGACTTGGTCGAGAAGGTTGCGATTCTGTTTTTCTTTGTCCTGGGCCGTCGCGTATTGACCCGCGCCGTGTTGAGTTGTTGAAGCGGAAGGCTTGCAACCGAAGCAATAAAACGTCAAGAGCGACAACGCCGCGATTGTCGACAGGCGACTGACAAAACCAGAGTCTTTCATCGAAACGATCCTCCCCATGCGTTCGGATTCTCAATCGAACAAATACATTGCGACACGCGTAAAAAACTGTGCGGTCGCGCTTTGGCAAGTATGCGCGCGTATAGAAACGCCGCTCGCGCGACGACTTTAGTATAGTCGACTGAGTTTGACTGTCCAGTCCCTGGAATGTCGAGCCCTTCTTAGGCAATTCTGACGATCGCGGGCGAAATAAGTCCCTTTTATTGACTTCAAGACCAGATGGTTGTAAACTGTCTTCATTTGTCAAACGAGGTTCCTCAGGATCGTTCGCGAGAATGGTCTTGTCGTATTGAGTTATTCGTAATTGCTTACCGCCAACTGTTTTTAAGGAATTCGACGTTATGAAAATAAACGCGATGGAAATGATTGAAAAAGTAGGACTTCTTCCGCTTGTGAACGTTAGCGATTCGAGTAAGGCCGTTCCTATTGCCAAAGCGTTGGCTGACGGAGGGATTCCAATTGTTGAAGTTGCATTGCGCGACAAAGCCGCTCTTGAATCGATCGCGAACATCCGTAAAGAACTGCCTGAATTGTTCGTGGGAGCCGGCACGGTAAAGAGTCCCGAACAAGTTGCCGCGTCTTTGGAAGCCGGCGCCGAGTTCATAGTTTCGCCGGGAGTCAATCCTTCAACTGTCAAGTATTGTCAAGAAAGAGGCGTCGCTATTGTTCCAGGCGCCGTCACCGCCTCGGAATTGGAATTGGGCGCGTCTCTGGGACTGGAAGTTTTCAAATTTTTTCCCGCCGAAATATCGGGAGGCCTGCCCGCGATCAAAGCGCTTCGCGGACCTTTTGGCAACGTTCGATTTGTTCCCACCGGCGGAGTGTCTCTTTCTAATATGAAACCTTACGCCGAGGATCCCGCCGTTCTGGCAATTGGCGGCAGTTTTCTTACTCCCAAGGAAGCTGTTGATTCTTCTGACTGGACCGCCATTACTAAGATTGCGAAACGCGCCGTTGAAGTTTCGCTCGGCTTTGCGATGGGACACGTTGGGATTAATTGTAATTCCCTCGACGAGGCGAGCGCAACGGCTGGTTGGTTCAACGAACGTTTTGGTCTTAAACCCCGTGAAATAGATATTTCTTTCTTTGCCGGGTCGGCTGTTGAAGCGATGAAGAAACCAAGCTTCGGCGAGCGCGGACATATTGGAATCGCTTGTAATTCGATTGCTCGCGCCCTTTATCATTTGGAACAAAAAGGGATGAAATTCCGCTTTTTCAAGAAGAACCCCGAAGGTAAGATTATCGCCGCGTACCTGGAAGAAGAAGTAGGCGGATTTGCCGTGCATCTTTGCGGCAACGGCAAATAAACGTGGTTTGACGGCGCGGCGCGCCGAAGTCGCGTGAAACGCAACGCTCGAGGCGACTCTTTTTACGATTTCAGGAGGTAATAATGCATATTTTTCTGAAAGCAATCGTCTTTACGTTTTTCGTTATGTTCTGTTGCGTTGAGGCAGCGCTTGCCGAAGACAATAAACAAGCTGAAGCGCAAACGAAACCGCTTAGAATTCTCTTTATAGGAAACAGCTACACCTACTTCAATTCTCTGAACGTTATGGTTCAGGAAATGTTGAACGTTTCCGGCGTTCCGACAGTAGCCGAACGAAGCGCTCCCGGGGGGTGGAGATTGCGGCAACATTTTAACGGAGAGGTTCCCCAAAAGAATCACCCTGTAAAGAGTACTCCGGAATGGATTAAAAGCGAGCGTTGGGATTACGTCGTTATGCAGGAACAAAGTTCCGCAGCCGTAGATCATCGCGCGGAGTTTCTTGAATACGGTGAAAAACTAAACGACATGATTCTCGACAACAATCCCGAGACGATAGTTTTGCTCTATCAGACCTGGGGGAGGTGCGACGGTATGTTCGATGGTTATGGAAATGACGAAACGCGCAAAACCGAAGTTCTTGCCGCTTGGGAAAAACGATATGGAGTTCCGGATCAAGCGACCGTCGAGGCTCTGGAAGATGGAATGCAAGGC
>CAMZEO010000066.1 GCA_947305735.1 uncultured Planctomycetales bacterium
CCGCCTCTTCGGTTCTGCGTTCCGCCTCAAAACGCGCTTGACGGTCTCGTTCCTGCTCCAATTCAATATCTCTCATCCAGGAGTCGTATTTTCGTTGCGCGACAAACACTTTCTTCCCCTCCTCTGTGCTAAAAAACGTTCAATACGTCGTTTAAGGAAGACGCAGGCGCGCGACGTCCCGTTATCTTACAGAGCGTTAAGCGTCTGACGCTTAGAGCGACAAACGCGCGCTTTCGACGGTCGGTCCACAAGCGCCGCGAGACTTTACGGGGTTGACGTTAAGGTCGTCGCGAAAGTCGGCGGAGTCGAGCCTCAACGTTAAAAATTATCGAAATAGACCAAGAACTTCGTTTAAATTAGAACATTCGTCAATCTTATCCGCAAGAGCTTCAAGATCGTCGCATGATCGACCCTCCGCCCAATTATCCGGCAATTCCGCGCCGGCGCCAAACTGTTTTTTAAAAAGACGAACGATCATTTTCTTTTGGCGTTCAAGATAAAGACGTCGATCTTCTTCGCGACCGCGTTTCTCCTCTTCGGTTCTGCGTTCCGCTTCTTCGGTTCTACGTTCCGCTTCTTCGGTTCTACGTTTCTCCTCTTCGGTTCTGCGTTCCGCCTCTTCGGTTCTGCGTTCCGCCTCTTCGGTTCTGCGTTCCGCCTCAAAACGCGCTTGACGGTCTCGTTCCTGTTCCAATTCAATATCCCTCATCCAGGAGTCGTATTTTCGTTGCGCGACAAACACTTTTTTCCCCTCCTCTGTGCTAAAAAAACGTTCAATACGTCGTTCGAGCTCGTTAAACCCCTCCGTCGAACGACTAAGTTCCAATTTCTCTTCATCCGTCAACTTTGAATACGAAGACAATATCTTAACCCAATAGGCAAGTTGCCCCGCAAACGCTGTCAACGGCAGAGTCTCTTTGTCAGAAACGCGAGGAAGACGAACAAAAATATTCGTCATTTTGTCCGTGCCCAACCCCGTTCCTAAAGTCGAATGCATTTGCCATTTGTCGAACCAAAGGTTCGGTCTGCTATCGCTTATCGGAAAACTGATAAAAGCGACGCAAACAATTTTCGGAAGTTCAGTATATCCTTCTCCTTCCTGAAGACTGGTTCCGTAGAGTTCCGCCCCGTAGTAGAATAAACGGTCGCCGAAAAACTCCTGTCGCTTAACTTGCATTTCAATATCAAAACGGCGTCCCGTCTCGTCAACCGCATGAAGGTCTAAAACGGTGCATTTGCCGCCGAAAAATATTGGCAACTGAAAAGGATTTCCAAGTTCCAGATCAGCGATTAAAGGCAATTCAGCCTGTTTCAAAACCGCGTTAAGAAGACATTTTAAAGCGTATCTCGTGGAATCGTCCCCAAAAATCGCGCGAAAAATTATGTCTTTATATAAATCGACTTTGTCGTTTGGATCTTCCGTCAATTGCTCGTCCTCTCGTATTGAACGTGATAAATCCGCCGATCGGAGCGCATTATATCAGACGCTTTCGTAGTCGTCAACGGAAAGCGGTCGGTTCGACGGCGGACTTCCAGTTCGCGCTACCGCGCGGAACAGAAACCCCCGCTCCCATTGGTCGCTACGTTTGCCGGAAGAAACGACGCGATCAGTCTTCGATAATAAGCCGAATACCGACGTTATGAACTTTTTGCCAAGGCAAATACCCCTGACGAAACGCGCTTCCGGCAATCTTCGGGCGGTCCGCCCACGAAGCGCCGCGAGCGACTTTGCGCTCCCTGGAATCGAAGTCGTTGCGTCCGTCGGCGTCGTTATAGGGAAACGCTTTGTAGTCGGAACGCGTCCATTCGGCGACGTTTCCGATCATATCGTAAAGCCCCCACGCGTTCGGAAGGTTCTGCGCGACGTAATCGACGGTAAACCAATGGTCGACAAAACGCGCGTCGCGAAGCGGATAGACGCCGTCGGGATACTCGCGCCGAATGTGAATCGTGGCTCCCGCCTCCCAGTCGGTGCGAAGCCGACGACGGTCGGCGTCGGCAAGGTTCGCGTATGGTGAGAATTCGACGTCCCAGGTTCCATAGTAGAAATGGTCCGCGCTTCCGGCCCGAGCCGCCCATTCCCACTGCGCTTCGGTCGGCAAGGCGGCTTTGACGCCCTTTTCCTCATTAAGCCATTCGACAAAACGCCGCGCTTCGTTCCAGCTCACCCGCGCGACCGGCTGTCGCGGATGATTTGCGATATAACCGGGCACGATATGGTCGAAGTCGTACTCTTCAATATAGCGCGTGTCGTGTTCCGGGTCGAAAACGGCGTACTGTTCGTTGGTTATTTCCGTCTTGCTCATCCAGAACGGCTTGTCGATCGTAATTTCGGCGCGAGGATATTCGTCGTCGCAGCCGGTAAGGCTCCCCATGACGAACTTGCCCGCAGGTATGCGAACAAATTCGATCGCGACGTCGTCGGAGAGCTTGACCGTCGCCGTCGCGGCGCCGACGGCAAGCGCCTGCTTTTGCATCTCTTGCGCCGTCTTCGCGTCAAACGCCCAGTCGTTTCCAAGATCGTCGGTCGGCTTTTCGTATTGTTCAGGCCGGACGAACTCGGGCGTTTCTCTTTCACGCATTTCCAACAGAAGCCGCTCGTATTCGCTCTCTATGTCGACGGCGGCGGAATCGGCGTACAGGTCGGAAAGTTCCAGACGACGTTTCGCCTCCGGATCGTTCCCCCATTTGCCGCGCCACGGCGTGTTGAAGTCGATCCAGTTGACGATCAGACGCTTCGCTTCGTCGTCGAGCTTGACGTTGTAGTGCCCTTTTTCAAACATTTGAATCAACTCGCTCGTCGAGGCGTGGTACTCGTACGGAGGCAGAACGTCGATATCGGACTCGGGGCCGGGCCGACGCGTGAACGGATGAATATTGTCGTAAGCGCTTTGCGCGTCGGCGAAAGACGGGCGATCGGGTCTGGAGCCGTCGTGACACCCTATGCAATATTTCTTAACGACGCGATGATACAGGTCGAGTTCGAACGTCATCGAACGCGGCGGACCGAGATAGTCCTGGATTTCGCTTGGTTCGCGACGCGACGCCATTTTCAAAACCGATTGCGTCGCGTCCAGTTGCGATTCGTGGCATCCGTTGCAACTGACGTTTTCGCCGGGCATGCCGACAAACCAACTGCGGAAGACTTGCACCGCCGCGCCGTTTTTGTCGACCGGAAGGAGCGCGACGGGCGTGTTCGCCGGAATCTTAAAGAAGGCGGAGCCGTCCTTTTCGACCGGGACGTAACCGAGCAAACGCTTGATATCCCAACTGCTTCGAATTCCGACCGACTTATATCCGCCGGTGTTCAAATAGGCAAAATGATACGCGAAGACTTTCAAACCGACAATTTCGCCCTGCGGAATGCTTTCCGTTCCTAACCCGTTGTAAACGTCGGTTATAAAGACGGTCGCTTCTTTGGAGTTTTCGTCGACGCGGTTGGGCAGAACGGGGGGCAGCTCTCTCTCGACGAGCGGAATCGGACAAAAATAACCCTGGCCCGGAATTTCGGCGATCAGCGTCATGTTGTCGAACGTGTCGACGAGATAAAGCCCGTACGTTCCCGGTTTTTCGTCAAGTTCGCAATTAACGAGAACGTAGTTTTCGCAAAGCGGATAGGGAAAGACGAAATTGTAGCGCAATCCCGTCGACTGCATGTCGAGAACGTTCCCGACGACGTCGCGTCCGTAGCCGGGTATTTCGGCGACGAATCCGGTTTCTTCCGCAGGAAGAACGTCCGGATGACAGTCATACTGCGTGTTTTCCGGCCCCCATTCGAGACTTGTCGGATGGAAACGAAACGGATATTTGCGCGCGATCGTCGGGTCGATAATAAGCAGCCGCCCGGTGTTGCCGCGCCCGTGGTGCCCGGATCCGATCCCGACGATTTTGGAAGAATCGGGAAATTCTCGCGCATGTTTAAACGCTGTTGGAAACCAGGATCCGGAACCGTAAAGTTCGGCCTGATTGGTTCCGTCTGGGTTCATATGGAACAGGATGCGGCTGAAATAGTGCGGAATATCGGAGTATTCCCAACGCAAATACATGATCCGCCCGTTTTTCAGCGGCGTGGGATGCCAATCGGAATCTTGTTCGAAAGTCAGCTGACGCGCTTTCTTCGTTTCCGGATCGATCGAATAGACGTTCGCCATCGGAGCGCCGCCGTCAATGCACGGCAGTCCCTGTTTGCCCGCGTTCGAGCACGCGATCACTTTGCCTTCGGACGTATAGCACGAATCGAAGAAGTCGACGTCCGGCTGATCGGTCGGCGAAAGGGTCTTAAGCCCGGCGCCGTCGACGTCGATTTCAAAGACCGCCCAGCGTTTATTGTCCTCGGAAACGCTTGAAAACATGGCGCGTTTGCCGTCCCAATGGAGTTCCGGCTCCAAAATCGGACGACCGTTTTCCGGTTTGTAAACCGTTCTAAATTTTGGATTATCGGAACGAAGATCTGAAAGAACGCCAAGTTCGGCGTCCCAGCCCTCTTTCGGAACGGAATCGATCGTCAACCAGTTATTGTCGACGCCCGGCAAACGAGACGACTTAATGACAAGGAGTTCCAAGTCGTCGAGTTCCGGAAGCGCGAGGAGCGCCTTGCGGCGAAATTGCGCGAATTTTACCAGCCATGCGCCGTCTTTCGGCTCTTCTTTTTCGAGCGAGTCGAGTTCCTCAAGACACGTTTCCCCGTCGGCATAGTCGTCGCCAAACTGCGCTATCATGTCGTTTATAGCGCGGCGAACCGACTCGATTGTGTTCACGGGCCGATCGTTGTCGTTGCCGGGAAATTCACGCGCTTGCATCGGCGTCGCAAAAAATGCCAATGAGGCGACCGACAGGGCGAAGAGCAAAAGACGTTTCATAAGACTGTTCCTTAGCGTAACGTTGGAAACAGGGAACAAGGGGGTTGGACGTCGCCTTAATCAACGAGCCCGCTTACTGCGGGGAGCGGCTCGAAAAACGACGCGACGCGCAAGCGCATCTCCGAGCCTCCTGCCGTAGCGAGCGGGTTCGTCGCGATTGGCTACGATAAAAACCCGAAACTACAAATTCGAGTCGTCAGTCGCCGCAACCGGGGGCGCCATATATTGAAACAGCTCGATCGGCCAGCCCTCAAAGCGCTCCATCCCTTTGGGAATTTCATGCGTAAACTGCGTATAGGCGCGATTTCTGCCCTTGAGCGTATATTGAGGCGGATTGTCTTTTTCGTCGCTGAAAATCTTGCAACCCATCATATCGCAATCTTCCAGATCGATCAGATATCTCGACCCGTCGTTGGGCGAGCGAATCACGCCGGTCATCTGCGGTTGTCCGGCGGGCTGCGTGAAATTGTTGACGATCATTCTGCATTTTCGCGCGGCGATATGCGTCGATCCGTCGTATTCGGAGACGTTATTCTCGATCGCGTTGTCGGGCGAAACGAGCGAGCAGTCGTCAAGATAGAATTCCGGAGCCGGCGAAAGCGTCGGTCGACACGACCGAAAAAACGCCGCGCCCGCGTCCCCCCAGCGATCGAGCGACGCCGCCCAAACGCGTCGAAAAACAATCGGCTCGTCGTCGCGCGTGTTCGGATTCGTCGGGTCGTACGCGCCAAACGCGACGCCTATGCCAAACGCGACGCCTATGCCAAACGCGCGTCCGATACTTACGCAATCTTCAACCAGCACGGTAAACGGCTTCGTCTCTTTGAGGCAGTCCCAGAAAAGCCCCGCGTCTCCGCCGGTCGCGTAGACGCGTCGAACGATCCAGCGATCCCACGCCAAACTCGAGATCGTTTCTCCCGTATGCTCCTCCGACCAGCCGTGCTCGTACGCGCGAATCGAACTGAACCAGTCGTATGACTTGAACCCTTTTTCCGGATCGCTCGAATCGAGATAAACCCAGCCGGTCGCTCCGCTTCCGTAAGCGCCGTCGTAGTCGCCGACAAGTTCGTTGTACGCGTCTTTCTTTCCGCCGCGACTCGGAAGAAGATTCGGCTCGAAATATCGGTCGGGGCGGACAATCACGCGAACGCCTCCCTCGGCGTCTGGGATATTGTCCAGAGCCTTTTGAACCGAACGATACGCCGTCGCCCACGTCTTCCCGTCGCTATCGTCCCCAAGTTTGGAAACGTGGACGTTTAAACGCGCGTCGGGGTCGCCCGCGTGGAGATTTTCTCCAAACGGAACTTGTTCGGGCGCTTCGAACACTTTTTCCCAAAACTCTTTTTCGGATCCGTCAAAAGACGCGCGGCGCACTTCGCACCAGTCGGCTTGATTTCCCGTCGCGTAAAAGAATCGCGTCTTGCCGTCGTATTCGAAAAGGTCGACGTCGGAATTGTTGATTCCCTCGCCCTCGGACGCGGTAAGTATCGGATTGCGCGGCGATTCTTCCCAATCGGTCAAATTTTTCGAGCGAATCGCGGCTGACTCGTAACCGCCCTTCCCATCGGCGCGAAGATAGATCGCGCAGTAGTATTCGCCGCAACGTCTTATCACCGGACACGCGCTGTACGTCGTTCCGTCGCGACCGGCGTAATAAACGTCCGGAACTTTTTCCCAGTGTTCCAGATCGTTCGAACGAGCGAATTTAAAGCAAAACGAAATGGGCTTGTTCGACTCGTAAGCCATCAAGTAGCCGTTCCCATCGCGACATACGGACGTGTTGAGCAAATTCTCGTCGTCCGCCTGAATCGCGGGCGTTTCCGTCCACGTCTTCAAGTCGCGCGTTTTAAAATGAACGATATCGCGGAACCATTTCTCCCCATCAGGCTGACGCGCCGCGAAAACGTGCAACACGTCCCCGTCCTCGCGCGTTTCCACAAAAGCGCTAGAGAGAGAACACCCGACGCCAAACTCGGAAAGCGTCTTTCCGTCCGCGAGATCGACGACGCGCAACGTTAAAGCGCTCGGCTCGCGCGAAGCCGTAAAAGGACGAACCGCCCCGACAAGAATCGGCGCGCCCCGCCAGATCGCGGGCGTAACTTCCATAATCGACGCGCCTCTCGACAATACGGGAAAGACTTCTTTTTGAAGCAGGACGTCTGCGGCCGACGCGGAAAAGAACGCCGTCAGGCATAAAAAGGACGCTAAAAAAAACTTCTTCATCGTCGCCTTTTCGTTTCTTACGAATAACAACGCGTCAAAACGCGGGAAGAAAGACTCGTATAAATCGTCGAACAACAACGTTATTTTGAATTCTTCCGAAACTGTCTTGGAGAGACGCCCAGCCTTCGTCGAAACACGGTCGCAAGATAATTTTCGTTTAAAAAACCGCATTTCTCCGCGATTTCCACTATGGAATAGTCGGTTTCCAAAAGCAGGGCGCGCGCTCGTTCCAAACGCGCGTCCTGAACGACGTCGAGCATAGAACAACCAAGCCGCCTTCGAAATCTCGTCTCGAGCGAGCGGCGCGGAATGTCGATTTTTCGAGCAATTTCGTCGATTTCAAAAGAGTGCGAGATATTCAGTTTGATAAGCTGCAACGCTTGAAGAACGATCTTATCGTCCGTCGACTCCGACGTTGTCGTTCCGCGTTCGACAACGAGGCTGGGTTCGTAAAAGAACTCGCGTCCCGCTCGGTTTTCGCCTTTCATCTGACGATCGAGAAGATCGCACGCCCGGAAAATCGTCTCTTCGATTCTGTTTTCAAGACTTGTCAGCGACGGAGAGGTTGACTCGCACAAAAGAGGATCGTTGTCAACGCCGACGATTCCGGCTTCGGAAGGCGATTGTATTCCCAGTTCGCGACACGCGTCGACAACCCGAAGCCCGACAGGGTCGGACGCCGCCATAATTCCGACCGGCTTTGGCAAATCGAGCAGCCATTGTCGAAGCCTCGCGGAATTCTCGTTTAAACTTTGCTCGTCGGCTTGAAACACGGAACACTTTTTCTCATGCTCCGCAAGATATTGGCGGAAGAAACGTTCGCGCTCTTTCGACCAGGGGGCCGGACGTTCGGCGTTGACAAACGCAAAATTTCGGTAATCTTTCGCCAGCAGGTAATCGGCAACGCGGCGCGAAATCGAGCGATTGTCGCACCAGACCAAAGAAACGCGGCGTCGAGACTCTTCTCGAAAAAACGCGGAACCCGTTAGCCATGGGTCGACGACGATCGCGGGCATTTTGAGTCGTTTCATCGTTTCGTCGTATAAACTCGAAACGGCGATCAACGCTCCGTCAAATAAATCAAGATCGAGATCCGTCTGAAACCGTTCGTCGACGCGCCCCTCAAAAACGCGGCAACTCCACGTTTCATTAAGACGAGCGTAACGAAGCGCTCCCCGCAACGTTTCACGATGCGTTTTATAGGCGGAATGAACCAAAATTAATACGCGAAAAGGACGCGTTAAAAGTTGTTGCGACATAGCGAGGCAATCTATAGTGCGAGTTGTGCTGACAAGCGCCGACCGCAGACGAAATTGTCCGTCGACTCGTCGGCGCGACTAAATTAAAAAACAGGGCGTTCACATATGAATATACGCCTGATAGGAAAATTTCAGCGTTCTCGTTTCGCCCGGCTTGAGCGTGATCTCCATTTGAAGTTCATGTCGGAGATTACTTGGCCACGCCCAATTGTCGGCGGAGACAAGTCTGACGATCTTCGGATCAGAGTCGAAATTCTGGAGCGATTCGGGATCCAAAACGCCCGTAAATTGGCGACTAACGAGCGCGCGCGTTTCCTCGTCGCGCTGGTTCGTCAACGTAATTTCGGCGTCGTAAACGGCGACGCGATAAAGCGATCCGTTGATGTTGACAGTCTTGCCCCAGTAGTCTTTTTTCAACTCGGGATAGAGAAACGCCCTCGTTTGACTGCTGGGATTGGCGAGATTATGCCGCTCGTTTAGAGAATCGAACATTCGTTCGATTTCCACCGATCGAACGCGAACGCTCAACGCTTTGGTCAACGGCAGAATCGTCTTTTCCTTCGGGTTCGTCCAGAACAGCGAATTCTGACCCAGGAAGCGTTCGCCCGCGTAAGCGACGGCCGGTCCGGTCGTTATCGGGAAATCAAACGGATTGTCAAACGAGAGGACGTCCCACGGCTCCGGAAAGCGGTTGGAGTATTCGAGAGAAGCCTCGCCGCTGGTCGTCTGCGCGTAATGATTGCTCATCGCCTCGGAGTTTATGCCGCGCGCGTTGAAGTCGACGGGGCGCCCGTTGACGTCGAGAGCGTCGAAAATATTCCAATTCATCGATTTACGATAAGTCGTTTCGGCTTTGCCGACGGTAAAGAGAATACGATCGCCCTTCTTCAACGATTTCGTTCCGATTTCCTGAGCGAAAATATCGACTCCGTCCCCAATGGACGACTCGCTCGCGCTCGCGTCGAATCCGACGTCGCGAGCCATGCCGCCCATCGCGGAGTTGCTCGTAATCGCCATTTGAGTCATGTATCTTTCGTTTCGACGATAGCTTCCGCTCCCGGAGACGCCGTTGAGACCCGCGATAAAGTCCTGCAAACCGACTGCGGGCGACATTGGCGACGTGGAACTTTGCAGAGGAATTTGCGGAAAACCGCTGTAAAGACGAATCGCCGCGTCGGAAAAATCGCGCCATTCGTTGATAAGAATCGCGTTTTGCTCAATCTTGAGCGTCTTGTCGTCGAGAAGATCGACGCGGTATTGAGGCGCCCAGGTTACGCCGCGCGTCAGGTAGGAGACCCAGATCGTCGCGCCATTGGCCTGGTCGGAAGTCTTTTGAACGTCGAAAACAAGACTTGGCCTGAATCGTTTAAATTTTTCAGGAACTCCGTCGAGCAACACGATGTTTTGCATCGCGGAAGGATTCGCGACCCAAACGACCTTGCCGTCTTCGCATTCGAGCAAAACGCCGTTGGCGGACGCGTTTGGATTCGGAATCATGCGCGCCGAGTAGGGATCGACGGGATTGGAAACGTTTTGACTCGCGGGGGACGCGACGATACGAACGGTTTGAGGCTCCGTTTCATTGGGTAAAACGACCTGCAATTTGCAATCTTTGAAGTCCCTGGTCCAGTCGATCGATTCGATTTCGCTCAAATCGACCGTTCTCTCCAAATTGGTCGACGTCGCGTCGACGACCGCGTCGCTTTGCACAAAAAACGACCCGTGAATCGCCGATTGCGGCGCATCCGTCGCGTAACGCCCGACGCCGGGCGCGTCAAAACGCTCGCGAACGACCGCGACTCCGTTTTTGAACACGCCGATCGATTCGATTTTACCAGAAAGGGGCGCCGGTTCCAAAACCTCTCGCGCAAAACTTGGAGTTGAAGCAAGCGCCGCGACAAGCGCGACCGCGAAGATAAGCGTTCTTTTCATAAGGATCGATTTAATAACGTTCAGGTTCATATTCATTTTTCCTTATCACGTAAAAACGCCGATAAAGAACGACCGCGTTACGTCGTCGCTCGGCTTCCTCTCTTTCGCAAAAAACGAAAAAATAATCTTTAGCGCCGTAATTCGCGTTAAACGATCGGCTATCGCAACGGCGCGACGCGAAGATCGACGATCGCGTCTTTCGCGCCGGTTCCTTTGACGCCGACGCGACCGCTTAAAAACGGCGCGGGATCGACGTAATCGATCATTTTTACGCCGTCGACGCAAACGACGATTCTATTTCCGGCGGCGTCGACGCGAAGCGCGACTTTGCCGCGAGGAGCGGCGCTCAAGCGCGCCTTTTCAACGATTTGCTCCGCGTATCGGTATTTCGTCAACACGACGTAATCGGCGTCAATCGAAACGGCGTAACCGAACAAAAAATCGCGACCAAGGCTGGGAGAACTATTCGGTCCGCCGAGAGCCGGCTTCGACGCGCGAATCAACAGGGCTTTGTCGGAAAAAAGGTCGGAGGTCGCAAAAGTCGCCTCGACGCGACAGTCTCCCCAGCCGTTTTTACCATATAGTCTTTTGCCAAAAGGTTGATCTTTCCCTTTGGCGACCAGCGAAAGAACCCCGTTTTCGGAACGCCAATCGCCGTCGGAATAACTCGGCTTGTCTATCGAATTCGCGAAATCTTCAAACGCGGCGTCTTCTTTCGACTCCGCGATTTCAAGTCGATCCAACGCGAACGATCCTTTCTTACCGACAAGATCGAAACGGTTCCCGCCCGCGGGAAGCTCAAGGGCGCGAAGAATCGCGACGCAACGCCCGTTTGGGAGATCGACGTCGACGCGATTTGATCCGACTGTTAGCTCGGCGGCGGAATCGACGGTCGACTCGTAATAAACGGCGACGTCGTAACGTCCCGGCGCGGCGACGTCAATCGGAGCGCCGAAGGAATCGTTCGCGCCGATTCTTTCGAGTCGACGTTCGCGAGACGACGCGTCCGGAAAATCGGCTCGATAACTTGCGTAAACCGTTCCTGGAACCGGTTCGACAAGTTCCCTTGCCGAACGACCTTGCGTCCAGCGCGTCGCGCCGATAAAACCAAAACGAACGTCTCCGCTTTTGGAAAAATAACCGACTTTTCCGGACGGAATCGAACTTATTTCTTCGGCTATTATACGATCGTCGAGGTAAAAAGTAAAGCGATTTCCGGAACGTTCGATTTGGAACGAGCGAAAAACCTTAAACGACGCTTTCTTGTCAAAGACTGGAGGAAGTTCAAAGGAACGCGTCGTTTCCTTGCCGTCGACGACGAAAGAGACGCTCGCGGAATTCGCGCCCAAATCGACTTCCAACGCGCCGTAGTTGGAGTCGTCGGTCCGGCAGAAAATCGCCCCCGCCGCGCCGTCGTCGGACGCGAACGCTATATTGAATTCGGCGGTAAAATCGCCGGTAAAATCGCCGTCGAGCGTCGCGACGCTTCCTTTGTCCAGTCGCAACGCGCCGTCGACAATCGCCGGAGTCCGCGCGTTTTCGGGAAAGACGCGCAAGCGCGACAAGTCGTCCTCCGAATCGAACCACAACGCCGCGTCGGGCATGGGAATATTTTGAGACGTTCGCGTCGGTCCAACGACGGCGACGTCAAGTCCGTTAAACGAGAGCCTGTCGACGTTCGTCTCTCGAACGGGCCAACCGCGAATTGTTCCGCGCCCGACCAACGAATGATAGACGACGTAGTATAAGTCAAGGTTTGGACCTTTAACAACCGAATTGTGCCCTATGCCGTAAAGAGCCCCGTCCGTTGAAATCAGAATCGGATTATTCGGAGTCGAACGTTGATCGTCGCGCGTGGTTCCAGCGGAGGCGTCGATTCGGTACCCTCGGCTGAACACGTGATTGCCGGTATACGTCATGTAGTAGACGCCGTCGCGCTTGAACATTGTCGGTCCTTCCGTCCAAGCCCCGTCCATCGCGGGAAAATTAGCGATCGGCTTGGGATCGACGCGCGTTTCCGAATCCATTCGATATTCCAGAATTCCATGATTGGACGCCGAAAAGAAATAACCGCGTCCGTCGTCGTCGACGAAGACGCTTCCGTCGATCGAAAGACCGAAATTGTCGACAACGCGTTCAAAGGGTCCGGTCGGCGATTCGGAACGATAAATATAATGCCCTTTTCCGGCGGGAGAAGTCGTCATGTAGAAAGCGTCGGCGCCGCGATAGATTTCCGGAGCATACGCGCCTTTGGTTGTCGGATCGGTCGAACAAAGTCCCTCGTATTTCCAGGAAACAAGATCGCGGGAACTCCAGCATTTCACGCCGATCGAATCGTCGCGCGTGCTCGGATAGAGGTAATAGACGCCGTTATGGCGCATGACGAACGGATCGCCAAAACCGTAGTCTTCCCAGGCGTTCTCCGTCCCGACGCTCAGCGCGGCTACCGGATTGACGTACGCGGTTGGTTCCAAGCCAAAAGCAAACGAAACAACCTGCCAAAAAAAAACGAACGACGCGACGCAACGCATAAAAAACTTTCTAAAAACGCCCGAAAGGCAACCGGCGCGCAAAAGCAAACCGCCGCCGCGCAGCGTTCCAACGACGCGCGGCGGCGGTTCAAGAAATAATTCAG
Organism: uncultured Planctomycetales bacterium; assembly: GCA_947305735.1. Taxonomy (GTDB): domain Bacteria; phylum Planctomycetota; class Planctomycetia; order Pirellulales; family Thermoguttaceae; genus RUG369. Next base: position 12,909 of record CAMZEO010000066.1, read on the forward strand.
AGCAAAGACTCGAGCGCGCGATACGCGTCCTCGGCGACGTCGTCGAACGTCGACACGACGTTGATCGGCTCGCCGTCCATCCAGTTTTCCAACGTCCACGCCGCTTTGACAAGCGTCGATTTCGCCATATTCGCGCAGATCATCGGTCGCTCGGCGGGGAAAAGGATCGTTTTGTCCGGGTTCTGACGCCTCATACGGTCGACGAGCTTCCATTCGGTGCCAATCGCCAACACGGAACCTGAAGCGGCTTTGGAAACGACGTCGATAAGCGTCGTCGTGGAACCGTAGCCGTCGCTCAAATCGACGATATTCCGGGGGGCTTCCGGGTGCACCCAAAACTCCGCGCGAGGATTGTCCGCCTTGATTTTCTTAATAACGCTTTCCGAAAAATGCTGATGCACGGGGCAGCATCCGTCCCACAAAATAACTTTCGCGCGTTTGATCTCGTTAGGATTCAAACCTCCGAGAGGCAGACTCGGACGCCACGTCGCGATTTCCTCAGGGGCGACTCCTAACGCCAGACTCGTCGTCCTTCCAAGTCTTGAATCGGGCATAAAAAGGAGTTTCGGTCGACGTTTAAACGCTTCGCGAACGACTTTTTCCGCGTTTGCGGACGTGCAAACGGCTCCCCCGTTCCGACCGCAAAACGCTTTGGTTTCCGAAGACGAATTCACGTATGTGATCGGCGTAAATTCGTTAAAATCAACGAGCGTTTCAAGTTGTTTTTTCCAATCTCGCGCCTGTTCCGCCGTGATCATGTCCGCCATCGGGCATCCCGCCGAAAGGTCGGGAGCCATGACGAGAGCGCGTTTACCCTCGCGAGCCGCGATTCTTTCCGGGCGATTCATCAAAATATCCGCCGTTTCGAGCATGAACCTCACGCCGCAGAACAAAACCGCTTCAGCGGAGGACTCGGCGGCTTTTTTCGCCAGACCAAGACTGTCGCCGACGTAATCGGCAATATCGACGATTTCGTCGGGAGCGTAGTAGTGCGCCAACACGGTTAGACGCTCTCCGGCAACCTCTCGAACAGCGGCGATCCGATCGCGCGACTCGTCGACCGACAATTTCTCATATTCCGTTAATTCTCTCATAATGTCTCCCGTTCTCCCCTACTGTTAAAACGCGCTAAAGAAGCCCCGCGCTTTCGTACCACTTCGCGGTTTTCGCGATTTTTTCTTCTAATCCCGGTTCGTCCGACGCGCCTAGTTCGCGGATCGCCTTCTCGCCGGAGCATATCCACGGTCCGCGCAGGGCTTCGATAGCTTTGTTCCAATCGAGCGCCGCGTATTTACGCGTAACCGCCTTATAAATCTCGCCGTAAACGCCGGTTCCCAAAACGCCCAACGGAGGAATTTTAATCGACGCGATCCTCTTACGCCCAAACGCGCGACCAATCGCGGCGCCAAACTCGGAAAAACGCAACGTCGTCGGACTCGCGGAAAAATAAACGCCTTTTCCGGAACAAACCGTTCCCTTCGAATCCAAAGGCGTCAAACTTGACGGTTCCAAACGTTCGCCGCGCTCCATCGCCGCGATCGTCGTCTTTACGAGATCGTCTACGTAAATAAACGAATAGCGACGGTTCACGTAGCCCGGCAAGACCATAATCCCTTTTTGCTTCGCCATTTTAAAGAGTTCAAGAGAAAGCAAATCGCCTTCGCCGAAAACGTAAGGAGGACGAAGTATGGTTATTTCCAATTTATCCGCAAATTCCAGCAGGGCTTTCTCGGCCGCCAGCTTGCTTTTTCCATATGGGGAGATCGGCTTCGGAAAGTCGGTTTCAAGTCGAAGTCGATAGGGCGCGTATTCCGATTCCGCAACGGAAGCGCCGGGAGTCGCCTTTGGAGCGACGCCCGCGCACGCGAGAGAGGACGCGACGATTAAAGGCGGACGTCCCGCGTCAAGACACGCTTGGGCGACGTTGCGCGTTCCGACGCAATTCACCGCCATAAATTCGCCTTTGCGAAGTTCGCGCGTAAGACCCGCGACGTGAAAAACGCCCGCGCACCCCTCGGCGCCGCGTCGAAGCGCGTCGACGTCGTTAAGATCTCCCTCGACAAACGACGCGCCGAGCGCCGCCAATTTTTCCCGGCGCGACGTCGCTCGTGAGAGACACCTGACGCGTTTGCCCGACTCGACAAGTCGCGTCGCCAAACGCAAACCGATAAACCCCGAAGCGCCGGTAATAAAAAAAGTCTCGTTCACTTCGCGTCCCTCTTGCTATGAGTTGGCGCGCCAACGCGGCGCCGTTATTTCCCCTGCGGCGAGAGATTCCTTATCCATTCCGGAACGGGAACGATCTTTCCCTCGTCGTTGACCGTAACGAGTTTGATCCGTCCGACGGCGAGCAACTCGTCGCCTCTGTATAACTTGTGTTCATGCTCCACGCTTGCGCGGGAAGACTTGACGACGCGCGTTTCGAGCGCGAGCAAATCGTCGTAACGCGCAGGTTTGACATAAGAGCATTCGGCTTTAACGACGACCATTTTGATCTTATTCTCCTCGACTTCGCGGTAACTTCGACCGGTGACCTCGCGCAAAAGTTCCGTCCGTCCCATTTCGAAGTAGATGAAATAGTTGCCGTGATAAACGACCCCCATGTGATCGGTTTCCTGGTATCGAACGCGAAATTGGATCTTGCCGACAATGTTGTCAACGCTCGGTTCGACGTGTTCGGTCATTTCTTTTCGGCTTTCTTGCCGTCCTCGTTTTTGTCGTCCTTTTTCTCCTCTTGCTCGGCGGGCGCGGGTCCTCCGACAGCGTCAAAAAACGCCAGTAAATTCAGCAAACCCGCGACGACGGTAAAGATCGTGCTCAAATCAAGCCACGAATGCAAACGTCGCGCGATCTCGTTGGCGTCCGGCTGATTCGGTCTTGTTTTGTATTCGAAAGGCGCGCGCGGAGGCGCGAACGCGGTCGAAAAAAACGTGCCGTCGGCGTCGACGGGAGACGCCGCCCGCCATATCGCGGGAAGAGCGACGCAACCGACGCACGCTTGGGGAATAAAGTAAAGTCTGCGGTCGCCGGGACGCCACGAACAATAGACCGTCCGCGCAAAATGAATCTGAGTTCCGCCGTTCGCAGTCTCCTCGCGATACGTCCCCATGACAAGACCGGCGACGAGAATCGGCCATATGCAAAGCGCGAACAAAATCGCCTTAAAGCGACGACGTTGATACCAATGCCCGGCTCCGGGAAAAAACCAAGCGAGGAGCCCCGCCACAAAAGGATTTCTGAGATCGACCGCGACCTGCGTGGTCGCGTCGTCCGCGCGTTTCGTCTGTTCGACCATTATTCTAACGCCTTTCTGCCGCGGAAGGAAAACGATTCGCCAAACGTCGACCACGCTGTCGTTCGAGCGATTCAACCGGGCGCGAGCGACAAACTCGACGCCCGCGTCCATTATACATAGTTCTCTGCAGAAACAAAGAACGATCGCCAAAAAAACATTTTATCAGGCGAGGACTCGACAAACGCGCTCAAAGCAGTTATAATACTATTAGGTTGGTCGTCGTCCTCAGACGGCGCGCCCCCTTAATACTTGTCGAACTCGTCTTAGGGAAAATGCGCAATGAAAGAAAAACGATATGGATACGGTCCTTGGGAGTACCGCTATATCTGTAAGAACTGCGGTCACGCCGTTCGCGCGCCCAAAAACGAACAGCCATGCAGCGTGTGCGGAGGCGATTTCGGTCCCAAAATCTCCGTTAGAAAGCTCTATCTCGAGGCGGAAAAACCCTTCGAAATCGTCGAAGTCGAGTACGTTTTACCCAAGACTCTCTTTGAAAAGCTCCGGGAAGCGCTAGGTCTTAAGGTCGCCACGCGATACGGCGTGCGCGAGGAAAAACGCAGGCCGAGTCGAAGATGGCGTTGGCAGACGCACGCCGAAGTCGAGGAGGA
>CAMZEO010000067.1 GCA_947305735.1 uncultured Planctomycetales bacterium
ATCAGGAAGAGTTTTCGTCAGACGGCAACAAAACCTACGCCGCGCCGGTGTATAACCTCTTTATGGAAGCCGCGTATCAAGTCGCCAATTCCGCCGAATTAATTCACCCCGCTCGATTCCTGTTTAACGCCGGAAGCACCCCGAAGGACTGGAATAAGAAAATGCTGGAAGACCCGCATTTTAAAGTTCTAAGTTACGAAGAAGACGCCACGCAGGTCTTTCCAAATACTGATATTAAAGGAGGCGTTGCCGTTACATTTCATGACCTTTCAAGAAACTTTGGAGCAATTCAGGTTTTTACAAAATATCCGGAATTAAATTCAATCTTGCGCAAAGTGGGAAAAACAAACAGTATGTGCGAGATTGTCGTATCAAGAACGGCGTATCGTTTAACGGATAAAATGCATAAGGATCACCCGGAAGCTCTTGCTCAATTGACGGCGGGACATCCCTATGATATGGCGACAAATATTTTCGAGGTGTTGCCACAAATTTTTTATGATCATAAGCCAGACGACTCTTACGAATACATACAGATACTCGGAAGAACTAAAAGCGGAAGAGTTTATAAATTCGTAAGACGCGATTATGTGAATAAAGTTGTAAATCTAGATTGTTGCAAGGTTTTTCTTCCTAGCGCAAATGGGAACGGCAATTACGGTGAAGTATTATCACATCCCATAATAGCTTCACCCAGCATAGGTTCAACGGAAACTTTTGTAAGCATAGGTTCTTTCAAATCACAAAACGAAGCAGAGAATTGTCTAAAGTATATAAAATCGAAATTTGCAAGAGCTTTACTTGGAGTCTTAAAATCTACTCAACACCTTACCCCGGATAAATGGGCTTACGTCCCTCTTCAAGACTTTACCCCAAATTCCGACATAGACTGGACAAAATCAATCGCGGAAATCGACCGACAGCTTTACAAGAAATACGGGCTGACTCAAGACGAAATCGAGTTCATCGAAACTCACGTTAAGGAGATGCAGTAATGTCAAAAGGTATTTTATACGTAATGACAACAGTTGTCGACGGTCTTGTAAAAATTGGCAAAACCGAATCAGGACAGTTTAATTCCAGAATGAAGATTTTGGAAAACAACGGTTACGCTAACGTAACGGGACTCAAGCGCCTATTTGGCATCGAGGTCGACGAATACTCCGAAAAAGAAAAACTGTTGCATACGATTTTTAGTAAAAGTCGCATTTCTAGCACCGAATTATTTGCATTGGACGCCAATCTTGTCGTTCAATTGCTTTCCTCCTTTGACGGCACGATAGCATTCTCGAAAGAATCTACAAAATCAGCGACTTTTGAGGCTGCGACAGATCGGTTAGAAAAGGAGAGCAAACTGCGAGAATACTGTGAACAAGGTCGGAAAAAAAGACCTCCTTTCCATTTTTCAGAAGTTGGAATAAAAAGGGGGGAGGAAGTCGTCTACGTTAATGATCCTAATATTAGAGCGAAGGTATATGACGACAGACACGTCTTGTATAAGAATAAAAAATGGAAATTATCTCCGTTAGCTCGATTTCTGACGGGCTCTGGTTCCTCAATACAAGGCACGAGAATGTTCGCATATAACGGTAAGATTTTAGACGACTTGCGAAAAGATTTGGCAAACAATGGCGAAAACGATTAAACTGCAAACGACAAAACAGGTCGTCCCGAAGATTTACGCCTACACGACGCCGGAAGTTAAGCGTCACGACGGCTGGACGAAGATCGGGTACACGGAAGGGGACGTCGCGAAGCGGCTCAAGCAACAGTTGCACACGGCGGATATCGACTACCGTCTCGAGTGGAGCATGACCGCGATTTACGACGACGGGTCGGGCGAGTCGTTTCGCGACGCGGATTTTCACGCGTATCTGCGCAAAGAGGGCGTCGAGCAGGAAGCGGGCAAGAATAACGAATGGTTCCATATCGACGGCCCCGAATCCGAGCGGAAGTGCCGCGAATTCAAAGAGAATCGCGGCGTTTCGTCGACGCCGGAGCCGCGCCCTTACGCGCTGCGCAAGGAGCAGGAGGAAGCGGTCGAACGCGCCCGATCGTACTTCGAGAGGACGCCCGGCGGCGAGTTCCTCTGGAACGCCAAGCCGCGCTTCGGCAAGACGCTCGCCGTCTACGATCTGTGTCTGCGCATGAAGGCGAAAAAGGTTCTGATCGTGACGAACCGCCCCGCCGTCGCCAATTCGTGGCTTGAAGATTATCTCAAATTCGTCGGCGACGCCAAAGGCTACCGCTTCGTCAGCGATACGGACGCGCTCCGAAACAGCGCTTTCGTAACGTCGCGGCAAACGTTTGCCAAATTGACCGACAATCCCGGCTTCTTTGAGTTTTTAAGCCTTCAGGATCTCAAAGGCTCGATCTATTTCGGGGGCGAATACGACAAACTCAAACACGTCGGGGATTTGACGTGGGATCTTCTCGTCGTCGACGAAGCGCACGAGGGCGTCGACACCGACAAAACCGACGTCGCGTTCGATCGTATCGCGCGCAAGCATACGCTCCATCTCTCGGGCACCCCGTTCAAGGCGCTCGCCAACGACAAATTCTCGTCCGACGCGATTTACAACTGGACGTACGCCGACGAGCAACGCGCGAAACGCGACTGGACGTCCGAAGAAGGAAATCCAAATCCTTACGCCGATCTTCCGCAACTGCGCATGTTTACGTATCAGGCGTCGGAAATGATACGGGACGTCGTGAATCGGGGAATTGAAATCGACGGGGAGACCGAAGAGTACGCGTTCGATCTTAACGAGTTCTTCGCCGTGAACGACAAAGGGCGCTATATTCACAACGACGCGGTCGATCGCTTTCTCGACGCGCTGACGACGCTGGAGAAATACCCGTTTTCGACCGAGGAACTGCGCGGCGAACTCAAGCACACGCTCTGGCTGCTCGATCGCGTCGAATCCGCGCGAAAACTCGCGAAAAAACTCGAAAATCATCCCGTTTTTTCGCAATACGAAATCGTCCTCGCCGCCGGAGACGGCAAAATCGACGACGATTCGGAAAATCTCAAGGCGTACAATAAAGTCAAAGCGGCGATTTTACAACACGATAAGACGATCACGCTGTCGGTCGGTCAGCTTACGACGGGCGTGACGATCCCCGAATGGTCGGCGGTTCTGATGCTCTCGAACGTCAAAAGCCCCGCGCTCTATATGCAGGCGGCGTTCCGCGCTCAAAATCCGTGCTTATTCCGCGAAGGAACGACGTTTAAACGCAAGGAAAACGCCTGCGTCTTCGACTTCGACCCCGCGCGAACGCTTATTATCTTCGAAGAATTTGCCAACGGCCTCGACGCCGACACGACCGCCGGCAAAGGCGACCTTGACGCGCGAAAGAGGAACGTCCGCGAGCTGCTCAATTTCTTCCCCGTGATCGGCGAAGACGACGAAGGAGAAATGGTCGAACTCGACGCGGAACGCGTCCTTTCGATACCGCGCAAAATCAAGGCGGTCGAAGTGGTTAAGCGCGGATTCATGTCGAATTTCCTCTTTCAGAATATCGGCGCCGTTTTTGGAGCGCCCCGCGCGGTTCTCGACATTATCGAGAACTTCGAGGCGGTCAAGGAAGACAAATTCAAGGCGAAAGTCGAAGGGGTCGTCGACGCCAAAGACAGACTCTCGCTCGACGACGAAGGGGAAGTTCAATTGCCCGACGAGATCGTGATCGGCAAGACGCGGGAGCTCTTTGGCGACAAGATTACCAGACCGGTTGAAGAAATACTTGATCCGATTCTTGAAAACGTCGCCCCGGACGCGACGATCGACGAAGTGGACAAGGCGTTTCAAGCGATCCGGAATAAAGTCAAAACGGACGTGGTCGACGTCGCGGTCGATTTCGGTAAAGAGAAATACGGAGACGATTTCGGCAAAAAGGCGCAAAACGCCGTCGCCGGTCAAGCGACGTCCGACGCGAATCAGAAGTTGGGCAAAGCGTTCGCCAACTTTAAGATTAAGAAAAAAACTCTCGAAACCGAGCAAGCCAAAGCGCTGGCAGAAGCGGAAACGGAAGAAGACGAACTGACAATCAGACGGGAGTTTGCGCAAAAAGCGCGGGAATCTGTAGAACAACTGAAAGACGAGGTGAGCGAAGTCGTCGGAACGCTGTCGGTTCAATGCGGGGAAAGACTTGTGACGCGCGTCGAGACCGACAAGCGCGAGGCGGAAAAGAACGCGCTTGAAGAGGGCGTCCGCGACCATTTGCGCGGGTTCAGTCGGACGATTCCGTCGTTCCTTATGGCCTACGGCTCCGACCGCGAAATTACGCTCGAGAATTTCGATCAAATCGTTCCGGAAGACGTCTTTCTCGAGGCAACGGGGATAACGCTCGAGAATTTCCGGTTTCTGCGCGACGGAGGGACGTATCGAAACGACGAGACGGGCAAGGACGAGTTTTTCAAAGGGAGATTATTCGACGAGATCGTCTTCAACGACTCGGTCAAAGAGTTTTTGGCGCTCAAAAAGAAGCTCGCCGACTACTTCGACGAAGAACAAACGGAAGATATCTTCGACTATATCCCGCCGCAAAAGACGAATCAGATCTTCACGCCGAAAAAAGTCGTCGTCCAAATGGTCGACCTGCTCGAACGGGAGAACCCCGGCTGTTTCGACGATCCGGAAAAGACGTTCGCCGACCTTTATATGAAGTCGGGGCTCTACCTTGCGGAAATCGTCAAGCGGCTCTTCAGGAGCGAGACGATCAAGAAGCTCTATCCCGACCCCGGCGAACGGCTTAAGCATATTTTCGCCAATCAGGTCTACGGACTCGCGCCGACCGAGATCATCTATCGAATAGCGCTCGCGTTCGTTCTGGGCTTCGACGACGACGTCAAGATCGGCAAACACAATCTCCGATTATGCGACGCGTTGAAACGCGCCAAGGCGGGAACGCTCGAAGACGCGCTGCGCGAGCTCTTTCCGGAAAGAAGCGTCCGGCGCGTTTAACCGTCTCGACTTGCGGCGGGACGAAACGTCCGGTTAAATCGGCGCTCGAAAAAAAGAACGAAGCGCGTTCAGTCGCCGCGCTCGCGTCTTTTCGCGCTTTTCGCGTATTCGGAAAACGGATTGCTCGTCAATCCCGACGAAACGGCGCGGTACAGATAAAGCGTCGCGACCGAGGAATACGGCGACCAGCGCTCGCGCAGTTTTTTCAGGTCGTCGCGCGTCGTTTCGTCCTTGTTATACAGCCATTTGCACGCGGCGACAAACTGTTTGTCCTCTTGCGGAAAAACGTCGTCGCGGCGAAGAACGCACAGCAGGTACATTTTCGCCGTCCAGGTTCCGATTCCCCTGATCGCCGTAAGTCGTTTCATCGCTTCGTCGTCGGAAACGTTTTCGAGATCTTCCAAAACGAGTTCTTCGTTCAGAATCGCTTCGGTAAACCCTTGAATATACTCGCATTTAGGCCGCGACAGACCAATGCTTCTCAATTCCGCCGTCGGAAAACGCGATATCGTTCGCGGGCAAATTTCGCCGCCGCAGAGCGCTTTGAGACGATCGCAGAGGATTTCCGCGACGCGCCAGGAAATCATCTGCCCCACGATTTCGCACACGATAAACGAATAGCCGTCCGAATAATCGTCGAATTCTATATCGCCGAGCAAATCGAAAACGACGCCAAGGCGCGCGTCCTTTTTACGCAAACGAGCGACGCGCGAATCGTCGACCGATATGACAAAACGATTCATCGCGCCCCCCGTCAGTCTCGAGGCAAATCGCGGAAAATCGCGGCGGGAACGTAGCCCTGATCGATCGCTTTTTGAGCCCATTCGCGCGCGGCGGCGTAGTCTTTTTTACCGTCGACGCCGAAGTAACAGCGCAGCGCCAGACGGTATTGCGCTTCAGGATCGCCGGACGTCGCCTTGGAAAAGATCGAGGCGAGAACCTTCTCGCGATTCGCGCCGCGCTCTTTTTTCGACATGGCGGCGCGCGCCTTTTCCGCGATCGAATACGCGAGCGCGTCCATGCTCGCCGTAAGATCGTATTGGGGAAAGCGCGTCTGGACGTCCTTAATCGTCTGCAAAAAGTCCTGGTTCGCAAAAACCGCCGCCGCGTCGTCCAAAACGAGCAGAACCGTTCTTATCTGCTCGTCGCCGCAGTGAAGCAGGAAATTCTTGCATTCCGTCTCGGAACTTGTCAAGTGCGAGACGAGCGCGGAAAAAACTTCGTCGATTTGATCGTCCTCGGCCTGACGAAGCGCATGACGCAATTTATCGAACTGTTCCGCGAATTTCTTCGCGGCGCGGGCCTGCTTGCAACCCGACTCGGAATCGGACGTTTTTGTTCTTCGCGTAACCATAATCAACACTCTTAAATGGAATCATTGAAAAGACAGGAGCCGCTATCGTTCGACGCCGGCGTTCTCGCGGGCATGATCGACGCGTTCCAATTTGCCGTCGACGCCGGGCTGACGCGAAAAAAGCGGATACCCGGTGATAATCTCGCGACGCGCGCCTCGAACGCCGTCGCGCAAAATGACGACGACGCGAACTCCCTTGTAATCCGCCTCGATTTTGTCCCGGTCGGCGTTTGCTAAAGCGAGCGTTCCCAGCGCTTCCATAACGTCGCCCTTCGTCCAGTTCGGAGGAAAGAACGTGTGAGTCGGATTGGAGGGGTCGTCCGCCGTTCTGCGCTCCGAGCGACGCTCGACAGAACAGACCTGAACGCCGTTCTCGTACATCGCATGCGTTTTCGGCTTCATATTGCATTTGCGCATATACAAAAACGCCCCGTAAGAATGACCGCCGGAATTGTGTCGATTCGAACCGTCGTATTCTCCGAGAAAAACGTGCGCCGCGCGGTAGGCGGAAAACTCGACCGTCCCCTTTCCTTTGGCGCCGAGAAGCTCGCGAACGCGCGCGCTGGTCGTCAATTCGGCGGCGCTTTTGCCCCGATAAGTCGCCGCTTTATCCGCGCCCGACTCGAGAAGACGCTTGACCGCCCAATAATTGTTTCGAGCGGCGGCGCGACAGACGGCGGGCTCGCCCTCGTTGTAAGGCGAATAAGGATAAGGTTCCTTGCCCCATTTGTCGAACAGATTTTTGACGGTCGCGTCGGACGCGAGGTCTCGCGGCTTCTTTCCGTTCCACGCGGCGTTCGGATCGGCGCCGGATTCGAGCAGGCGTTGAACGACCCAAAAATTGCCGCGCGAGGCGGCGCAATGCAACGCCGTTTCCCCGTCGGGCGTCGTCGCGTTGGGATCCGCGCCGTAATCGAGAAGGGTCAGCGCGACGAGCGTCGAGTTTTCGTCGTCGAGCGTCAACGCGCTCCAGAGGGGCGACTTGCCGAACAGGGGCGCGTTCGGATCCGCCCCCGCTTCCAGAAGGACGTCGACGAACGCCGGCCCGTCGCCCGCGTAAATCGCGAAATGCAACGGCGTCTGACCGTCGGCGTTCGTCTCGGCGACGCGTTTCTCGGCGTCCTTTGATTTTAAAATCGCTTCGACCGCTTTGAAACGCCGATCCGCGTATTTTAGCTCGGTTTTCTTTTTAGAAATCGAGGGACTGAACGTAATCGTTCCGTCCTTCCCTTCCTTCAGAGTCGCGTTGGAAACGCCCGTCAGACTCGTAAACAAGTCGTTCGACGGTTGCGCGAACGCCGCGACGCCGACCTGAAAAAACGCCGTCAGGCAGAGGATGAAAACCGAGTTCGATATTTTGCCAAATCTCATGATCCTTGACTCCTCGACGCTACGGTTCGCAAACGACGTAATCCAGAGCCGGAACGGTTTTCCCGTCCCAATCGAAGGGTTCGTCGCCGTAATTGACCGCGATTCTCGAACCGTCGCCGTATCCGACGACAAAAACTTTATCCGATATCTGGTCATGCGACGTCATATATTCCAGTTGCAGGCGCTCCTGTTTCTTGAACTCGTCGTATCCCTCTTTAATCTTCGCGACCGATTCGCGCAATTCCTCGTCGGTTCCGCACGTAATGTCGGCGTCGCCCATCCAGTTCGAACCGTTCGTCTTAAACTTCGAATAAAAGTAGAAATGAGGACGCCCCCCGTACTCGATCTGTTTAAGCCGAGCGACGCGCGACTTCAACGTATAGTTCGTCGTGTCCGCGAAAGGATTGCTCATGACGATTCCATGATAGACCAGCTGCCAATACGGAACATGGCGCTCGATCAACGGAGGCAGGTCCTGATCCGGTTTTTGAAACGAAGTGTAAAGCGCGAAATCAAGATGCTTAATGCAATAATCGAAACCGCCCTCGGACGCGAAGCCTCCGAACGAGTCGCGGGACAATTCCGCAATCTTGTTCGTCCAGTAGGCGAATTCGCGCTTATTGAGCGGATGTTTCCCGGAATAACACGTTCGCGGATTGACCGTCGAATAAACGTCGATATAGTGCAATCCTCGAAATCCCAAGTCGCGAAGTTTCGGAAAATCAACCTTCGGAAAGCGCTCGAACATCTCTTTGGGGCATGTCTCGTACATATTGCCGCCGCCCCAGGTCGTATACGAGTTAAACGATCCGTCTTTTTTCACGAGCAGGTAGCCTTCGTCCCAAAGACCGCCGATCTGGGACGCGCGGTACGCGTCCGAATAGTTCTGATGACAGACGATTTGATACCCGTTTTCTTGCGCGTAAGCGATCGCCTCCCGCAACTTCTCCTCGCCGCCGAGACGCTCGTCGACCGGAAAAATCTGAGGATAGCGTCCGTCGTGTCCGCCGACGTTCCAGCCGACGAGACAAAACTCCGCCTCGCCGATTCCCTGGCGCTTGAATTCGTCGACGATTCGCATAAAACGATCGAACGTTACGGCGACATGCATTTCCGGCTCGTTCTCGGCGTTCTGTTCCGGAACGGGGCTCGGAACCGGCTTCCAGCCGAGCCTGACGCGAACTTCCGGCGCGCGAGCGGCGTAAGCGAGTTCCGGACGTTCCGCCGCGCGTTCTTTTAACGGTCGAACTTCCCCTCGAGCAAGCTGATAATCCCGATAGACGGCGGCCATGTCGGCGTAAGTCGAACGTTCCGGAGGAAGAACGCGGTATTCGATTTTAAAATCCTCGTAGGGTTCGTCCCCGTTGAGAAAATATCGAACGAAAACGCGCCATTCGCCCTTGCGGAGGGTCGCGAGTTCTTTCGCCTCGTAATTCATGCCGGTCAGAATCGCCGCCGTCGCTCCGCGAGGAGTCTTGACCCCGAACGTCTGCATGACGACGTTTCCGTTCGCGTAATCCCCGTCCGGAAGGTCGCGCCACGTTCCGAGCATGCCGTTCGGCAAAACGAAAAAACCCTCCTCGCCCGCGCGAGCGACCGCCCAGGGATGCTGAACGTCGACGGATATCGCCCCCTCGGGAACGTCGCCGACGGGTATCGTCAGCGTCTGAACGTCCCCGACCACTTCAAGGGGATAAATTCTCGTCTCGTTTCGACCGTCGGCGAGACGAATCGTCGCGGTCGCTTCCGGCGCTCCGTTTTCGTCGGCAAACCCCGCGTTCAACGACGTCAAAACGACGAGAGCCAGCGCCAAAAGACGGCGTGTCGTCATCTTCCACTCCTTTTTCATTCCTTTAAATCCGTTTGTCGACCGCGCTGTAAAAGTCGAAATCCGCGTCACTTTCCGGCGTTTTGCCGACGTCGACGGAATCCGAAACGAGGTTCTTCCGTTTTTTTCTGGGGAGCGGGCAAAAGCTGGAACGAGCCTTCGCCGAATCGCGCCTCGATTCGTTCGCGCATTTCGTTCGTTAATTTCAACTTGAATTCCGGACACTTCAAAATCGCCCGGAGCCCGTCGTCGCGGTCAAACCAGATTTCCAATTCGCCGCCGGGCGCCGTTCCGTCGCGCCCCACGCGATAAGAACGAAGGATTTCGTACAACGTCTTGACGCCGTTGTTTTCGCCGTCCTTCTCCTTAAAGAGAATCGCGACTCCGCGCGACATTTGATTCGCGGCGTTCTCAAAAGGAATCGCCTCGTCGACAAAAAAAGTGACCTCGACTTCCTTCTCGACCCTCTCGTCCCCGTCTTCGTTGGACGTCCTCTCGCGAACCTTTCGGTCGACGCGACCTCGCAGAAAGACGATCGCGTCGTTTCGCAAATGCGCGTAGTATTTGTCGTACGCTTCGGACCAGCACGCGCAACGAATCGAGCCTTCGAGGTCTTCAAGTTGAAAGAAAGCGAACGTGTTGGACGAATTCGGCTTGGGATTCTTCGCCGTCTTCGTCGTAAGACCGGAAATCGAGCCTCCGATCGTGACGGAAGAACGGTTCGGCAATTCGCAGGCTTTCGTCGTCGGCGTCGCGAAAAGCGTCAGCGTTTGCCGATGTTCGTCGAGAGGATGCGACGACGCGTAGAAACCGAGCGTTTCTTTTTCGTATTCGGCCTTCTCTTTGGCGCTCCATTCGTCGACGTCCGGCAAGCCGACAAGCTCCGCTTTCAAGCGCTCGTCCCGTTCTTCCTCGTCCGGCTCGTCGAAAGAGAAAAGACTGCGCTGACCGCGTTCGCGATCCAGCGCGGCGGCCTGACCGCCTTTAATCGCTTTCTCCACGGAAAGCATGAGCTGCGAACGCTTCGCTCCGAAACAGTCGAACGCCCCGCATTTGATGAGAGACTCGACCGACGCCCTGTTCACAATCTTCGTGTCGACGCGCTCGTAAAAATCAAAGAGACTTTTGAACGGTCCCCCCTCGTTTCGCGCGCGCGCGATCTCTTTCATCGCGTCTTCGCCGCACGCTTTAATCGCGGTAAGACCAAAATAAATCTTGCCGTCGACCACTTTGTAAAGAGGGTCGCACAAGTTGACGTTCGGAGGCATGACCGTCACTCCCATGCGCTTGCAGTCGTCGACGTGCTCGACCGTCTTGTCCCGCTTGGTAAAGTTGCGCTGGGAAACGTCGCCGCAAAGAAGCGCCGCCATAAATTCCGCCGGATAGTGCGCTTTCAAATACGCCGTCGCGTACGCGACGTGCGCGTAAGCCGTCGAGTGAGACTTGTTAAAACCGTAGCCCGCGAATTTCTTGATCAGCTCGAAAAGCTCCTGTCCTTTTTCCGCCGTCAGACCGTTCTCCTTCGCGCCCTCGACGAACTGCTCGTTAAACTTCGCGATCTTCTCGTGCTTCTTCTTGCTGATCGCCTTAATGCAGGTGTACGCGCTCGAAAGCGGAATCTTTCCCAACTTGTTCAGAATCCGCATGATCTGCTCCTGGTAGACCATGACTCCGTTCGTTTCTTCAAGCACTTCTTTGAGAACGGGGTGAAGATAAACGGCCTTCTTGCGCTTATGCTTGACGTCGACGTACTCGTCGACCATCCCGCCTTCGAGCGGACCGGGACGATAGAGCGCCAAAACGGCGATAAGGTCGCGTATGCCGTCCGGTTTCATTTTGACGAGCAACTCGCGAATCCCTCTGCTTTCAAGCTGAAAAACGCCCTTCGTCTCGCCGCGACACAGGAGCGCGTAAGTCTCGGGATCGTCGGGAGGAAGGTCGTTGGGATCGATCGTTTCGCCGGTCGTTTGCCGAATGAGCGACACCGCGTCGGAGAGAATCGTCAAATTGCGCAAACCGAGGAAGTCCATCTTGAGGAGCCCCGCTTTTTCGACCTCCCCTCCCTGCCATTGCGTGACGACGTCCTCCTTGTTCGCCAACTTCTGCAAGGGCACGTAGTCCGTAAGATCCGTTTGCGAGATGATGACGCCGCAGGCGTGAGTGCCGGCGTGCCGCGCGAGTCCTTCCACCTGCCTGGCGTAGTCGATCAATTCGCGAACGTCGGCGTTTTCCTGATAGGCGGCGGCAAGCTCCGGATTTTGCTCGAACGCCTTGTTCAAATTCATCTTCGGACCGTCGGGAACGAGCGACGTCACGGAGTTCACCGTCTGGAGAGGAAGACCCAGCGCGCGACCGCAGTCTTTGATCGCCAGTTTCGCGGCCATCGTGCCGAAAACGCCCAGCTGAGCGACCTTTTCCGACCCGTAGCGTTCCTTGACGTATTCGATAATCTCGCCGCGTTTCGCCTGCTCGAAGTCAATGTCGATATCGGGCGCCTCGAGACGGTTCTCGTCCAGAAAACGTTCGAAGAGCAAGTCAAACTCCAGAGGACAAACGCTCGACAAACCCAGCCCGTAAGAAACGAGCGCTCCGACGCCGGAACCGCGCGCCGTGCAGTAGACGCCGCGGCGGTGAGCTTCGTTCGCAAAATCCCATACGATCAGAAAATAGTTCGAAAAACCCAGCTTCTGAATAACGCCCAATTCGCGATCAAGCCGCGTCATGACTTCCTCGGACAACTCCCCGTCGACCATACGTTTGGGATTGTTCGCGTATCGGCGTTTCAGTCCGTCGAGACATAATTGTCGAAGATACTCGTCCGAAGAAAGACTGTCGGGCGGCGTAAATATCGGAAAATACCGTTTTCCAAACTCGAGATCGAGATTGCAACGGTCGGCGATCTCAAGCGAGCGCCAAACCGCGTCCGGATCTTCGGGTATCGCTTCGAGCATTTCGCGACCGCTCTTGATATAGAACTGGTCGGAATCCATCTTCATCCGATTGACGTCGGTGCGATATTTGCCCGTGTTGATGCACAACACGAGATCCTGAACGTCGGCGTCCTCGCGTAAAACGTAATGCGCGTCGTTGGTCGCGACGGTCGGCGCGCCCAATTCCTTCGCGAGTTTCAACTCGTACTTTAGCGCCGTCGCCTGCTCGGGCAAACCGTGATTCTGAAGCTCGATATAATACCGGTCGCCGAATACTTTTTTATGCCAGAGAGCGACTTCGCGAGCTTTGTCGTAGGATTCCAGGGAGCCCTGACCGTTCGCGAGCGTCCGGGCAAGTTCCCCGGAAAGACATCCGCTGAGGCAGATAAGTCCCTCGTTGTACTGTTCGAGAATATCGCGGTCGATTCGAGGCTTGTAGTAAAACCCCTCGAGAAACGCGAGCGACGAGAGGCGAAGCAGATTCTTGTACCCCCGCGAATTCATCGCCAAAAGCGTCAAATGATACGAGCGTTTCTCGCTGTGGTCGAAACGCTTGCCGGGCGCCACATACGCTTCGTAACCTATGATCGGTTTCACGCCCGCGTCGAGCGCCTTCTGATAGAATTCGAGCGCCCCGTACATATTCCCGTGATCGGTGATCGCGATCGCGGGCATTTCCAGCTCTTTGACTCTCGCGAGAAGCGCGTCGAATTTACAAACGCCGTCGAGAAGGGAGTAGTGGGAGTGCGCGTGCAAATGGACGAACGGAACCGCGCCCGACGCCGTCGGTTCCCAGGGCGAGCGGCGAAACTCGCTCCGCGACGCGCAAGGCGCTTCCGAACGCTGCGCGGGCGCGTCGAACGCGTCGTCGTCGCGTTCGTCTTCCTCCGGTTCTTCAAGATATTCTTCAAGTAAATCGTCGCTCATGGCTTCCCTATCGTCTGTCGGGGCGATCGTCAAAAAAGGCTGTCCGCGGCGCGCTTTTGGCGAACGAGCGTTTGCCGACCGTTCCAGCCGCGAAGTCATTTTAACCCAATCGCGAACGGAAAACAACCCTCGAAAAAAAGGAAAAAAGAAAAGAATCGATCCTCGTCGCGACGCGTTCGTAAACCCTGTTTTTCACCGATGAAAAACATTCGTTCCAAAACTTTCAATCGTCGCAATCGTAAAATATTTCGTCGAGCCGAGAAAATTTTCAAAATTTATTGAAAGAAGGGAACTTTTTTCTTGCGATTCTTTGGAACGTGATTAGAATTAACGGAAGGAACGTTGCGCTTTACGTCGTAAAATAGCGGTTTAGAGACGCGACGGCGCTGTTTTTGCGGATTATTTCACTTAGACGCGCGGCGCGTTTCAGTCTTATTTTTACGAGTTCCAAATATTAATAATATCGATTTTTTCGATCGTTCCGATTTTTCACGCGCGTTTTCGCGTTTGTTTGAAGTCGCGGTCGATTAATTTGGTTGAAATCAGCGCCCGTTCCGGTTATAACTGGAGAATTATGATCGAGCGTCGCGGCGTTTCGCGCGGTTCGTCGGCTTGCGCGCGCCAAAAGCCGTCGCGCGGCGACGCGAATTGACGCGCCAACGAGTCGCGACGTCAACTTGCGCGCGCATTTGCCAACAGCGCGGGAGCGCGAATTAAAGAATTTCGGAGAAGAGGAACAAAAGTATGAGAAAGCGCCTTTTCATGATATTGCCCGCTGCGGCGATCGCGCTCGCGTCGGTCGTCAACGCAACGGCGGTTACAGGGGCGGAATCAGACGTCCCCGCAGAGACGTATCAACTAAACGACGGCACGAACTGCTTCCTGGTTCCGCTGCAGGCCGACGCTGTTGAATCGACGTCCGATTTTGTCGACGTCGCCGCGCTCGTCGATTTCTCCGCGGCGCAACTTAGCTCGGAAGTTCGCAACGCGGCGCAAGCGACGGTCGAGGCGTTGATCGCGAGCTTGCCGAAAAACGCGCGCGTCCAGCTGTTCGCCGTCTCGAACGAAACGGAATCGCTCACCAACGGGTACGTCGCCGTCGACTCGCAGGAACTCAAAGACGCCGCCGCTTCTCTGAAAACGCGCGACGCCCTCGGCGCCGCCGACCTCGAAAAATCCTTCTCGACCGCCCTCGACTCCTTTGATTTCAACGAATCCGCCGACCGTTCCATCGTCTTTATCGGTCGAGGAATCAGCGCCGCCGCCGCGTTTGACGAAAACGTCTTCGAGTCGACCGTTGAAAAACTTGTCGACGCGCGCGTTCCCGTCAATTCGTTCGGGGTCGGAGCCGTCGTCAACAAATCCGTCCTCGGCGCGTTGGCCAACCGCACCGGCGGTTACGTCGTCGAAGAAGGAACCGACGCCAAAGACGCCGGCGCCCAACTTGCCGACGCCGCGACCGCGACCGTCTTCTTCCCGGAAGAAACCTCGCTGACGATCGCCAACGCCGACGTTTATCCGAATCCGCTTCCTCCGATTCGCAGCGACCGCGAGACCTTCCTTGTCGGTTCGACGGAAGAAGAACTCCAGCCGATTACCATTACGATTCCCGCCGTCGTCAACGACGGTCGAGAAGCCGACGTCGAATGGAACGTCTCCCCGCAAAAATCCGACAAGAGCAACCAATACCTCTATCAGCTCGTTCAAGAAGCGTCCGCGAATTCGGGCGCCACGTTCGACGTCGCGGGTCGCGCTCTCCTGACCGATCGACAGGTCGCTCTTAACGACGCCGCGGACGGCGTCGCCGAACTCGCGAAGCAAGCCGCCGATATCGGCGATCTTGAATCCGCGGATCGTATCGCGAGCTTAACGAACATTTCTTACGAAATTCAAGACGACGAAGCGTCGTCCGTCGACAACGATGACGACGAGTTCGCCGACGACGATAACGACGCGTTCGCCGCCGACGACGTTGAAGAGCCCGCCGCCAAAGCGAATATTGACGTCGTTGACGAGGCCGCGAATAACGCCGTCGACGACCAGGTCGTCGACGCTCCCGCCGCCGTTGAAAAGGTCGACGTCGTTGAAACGGCCAAAGATTCCGACGTCAAAGTCGACGACGTCGGCGACTTGTTCGCGGCCGCGCGCGCGAAAATCAACAACGATAATCAGGCTTCTTTGGTCAAAGCCGCCGAGTCGAACGTTAAAGTTCAAACGGATCAAATGCGCTCCGCGATGAAAGACGCTCGATCGAATCCGGAAGGCGCGAAGCAAAACGTTAAGACGATGCTTCAGGCGGTTCGCAACAACCGTATTCTCGCCGACGCCGACCGAGCCGCCATGTGCGCCGAACTCGAACGAACCGGCATGTTCATCGAACAGGAATCGGAAAGAATGGCTCGCGCCGAACTTCGCGCGCAGCAGAACATCGAAACGATCGACGCCGTTCGACGTTCGCAGAACGCGTATCAGGCGAACCAGACGACCGTCGTTGAAATTATGAAGCGGTTCGAATCGCTTATCAAAGAGCACAATTTCGTTCTCGCGTCCGAGGCCGCCGACGAAGCCGCGAAAATCGCCGTCGACAAAGCCCTTCCGACGCAGGCCGCGAACGTCGCTCTTATGCGCGACGCGTACGAGGAAAACCAACATCTGCGTTTTGAACGTCGTCGAAAGCTGCTCAAAACGCTCATGTCCGTCGAAGAAGCTCATATTCCGGTCTCCGACGAACCGCCGATCACCTATCCTGAAGCCGAAATCTGGGTCAACTTGACGAAAGAGCGTCAGGAAAAATATAAGACGACCAATCTTCAAGGCAGCGAGCAGGAGCAGATTATCGCTCAAGCGCTCGATTGCAAAGTCGACGTCAAAGGCGGCGAGGACTCGGATCTCAACGTCGCCGAATGGATGGAGCAAGTCAAGAGCGAGCTTCATACCAAATATAATAAAGACATCAACGTAGTATTCGACGCCAAAGGCATCGAAGACGCGGGTCTGGATCTTCCCAGCTCGCTCGATATTCAGGAGAGCCTGACGAACATTCCGTTGCGCAAAGCGCTCAAGATTGTCCTGCGACCTCACGAACTCGACTTCTGCATTCTTAACGACGTCCTGTACATCACCGCGCAAGACGAAATTAAGAACAATCCCGACATTTCGACCAGTCTGCGCCTGTACTCCGTCGGCGACCTGATCATGCAACCCAATCAGGGCGGCATGGGAGGCGGCAAGTCTCCCGCCCTATATTGGCAGGCCGTCTATT
>CAMZEO010000068.1 GCA_947305735.1 uncultured Planctomycetales bacterium
GACGCGGCGGCGACGAGCAGCGCGAGCGCGAGCGCGACGGACGAGCGACGCGCGCCAAACCGCGCGAGCGCCGCGGGCAAGGTCGTCCTCGCGGCGATCGGCGCTTTTTCGATTTCAACGTCGGGGTCGGTCATGGTCGGCTCCCGGCGGGGCTCGCCTGGGCGCGACCGACGGGCGCGTTTCCGGCGCGCGCCTGCTCGTAGTCGTCTTGACGAGTTCCCCAGCTTTTGAAATGTTCGACGTATTCTTTTTTATAGTCTGGCTCGAACTTCTCCAGCGCGCGCGTCAGAGGCAGATTCTTCTGACGTTTGAACGACTCCTTCATGGAGATTCCCTCCTGCTCGCTCGGCAGGAGCGAGCGCAGATAGTTGGCGAGAATCTTTTGCGTGCGCGCGGAATAGTGAATCATATAGTGAACCCAGGACCACGCCTCGCGGTATTCGCGCGATTTCATCTGGTCGACGCGCGTTAATTTTTCGAGTCGGGGCAAAGACGGAGGGGCGCCGAAGAGTCCGCTTACGCGCTGTTCGGCGTCGTCGAGATACGGGTTGCGGAACCCGCGCTCGCCGGGCGGTATTTCAAAATATTTCGCGAGTCCTTCGTCGATCCAGATGGGCACGTTGCGCAGCGACGCGTTGAGATACGCGTGCGTCATTTCGTGCCGAACGTTCAGCAACAGGCGCGAGTCGCGCGGAACCATCAGGACGCCCGGACCGGAATCTTTGACGTAAAGCGCGGGGCGGTCGGTCGGAGCGCCTCGGAACGTCGCGGCGATAAAGTCGCGATAGGACTCCATGTCGTCGAAAAGACACAGCTCGATTTTTTCGTCGGCCTCCGGAACGCCGAGAAAGCCGACGAGATCTTGTTGAAGCTGAACGATCTCCGCTTCGAGTCCGCGAACCGATTCGAGCGGAAAATTCGATTCCACGACGACCCTGCCCAGCGACGCGGAATAGGGCAGACGGTCTGAAAACATCGGAGATAGATCGACGTCGACCTTTTCGGTTTCGGGCGCGGCGTAACGATCGGGCGTCCGCGCGCGACCGGACTCGTCGGAAGGCGCGTCCGCAGCGGGAAGAGATCGCGCCGAGTCCGCGAAAAGGGGGAGAAGCGGCAGTCGGACGTCGAGACCCCGCGCGAAAGTCGCGAAAAGAAACGTCGACGCGATCCAAACGACCGACGACGCGCAAACTCGGGAAAACCTGTTCGTCATCCTATTTCTCCGGAAAGCCGTCCGCATCCGCCCCATGCGAACGCGACGCTCCGCGCCAAGAATAAGGTTTTTCGCCGAGCGAGGCAAGAGCAAACCGCGACGCGACCGCCCAACCGATCGACGACGCGGCGCGATTGCGCTTCGCGAGCGAGCCGCGCTTCAGACGCTCGCGGACGATTCGCGCCACGATTAAATATAAGTATATATATAATATATACTTATATTTAATCGTGGCGCTGGACAACGAATGTTGTCGGCGACTTCGACTATTTATTATCGCCCATTTTTCGGTCGTTTACGACATTTACGAAAAACTGCTATGGCTTGCAGGGAATTCTCGTTATGATACAATGTCTCCCTCCTTTGGAGGGGCGAACCTGAGGTTCCCGCGACGGTTTGACTCGTAGAAATACGGGGTGCGGCGCGATAGCTCGAGCGTTGCGAGTCGGAAGAATTTTTTGAAAAAAAGAGGCGATTTCGAGTTTCGGAACCGCCTCTTTTTTCATTTTTTTTCATTTTTTTCCCAAAAGGCATGGCGGCGTTTCTCTCAAAACGGAGGTTTCTTCGGCTTTTTCGGCTCCTTCTTTTTCTTCGGTTCGGCGGGCTTTTTGATCTGAATATTGGCGCCGTCGACCGGCTCGAAAGGAAGCGAGGTCGGAAAGGACAGTTCGCTTGACTCTCTCTTATAGATCCAGACGAGCGATTCGGCGGCTTTAACGGTCGTCTCAAACAGGTTGACGCGCTCGCCGTTGATCAGATACCTGCCCGTAATCTGACGGATGATCCGCGCTTTGACCTCCGGCGTCAGCCCCTTGTTTAGAGAATCTTCGCCGAGCAGACCGTAGACGCAACAGTCGACGACGGGACGGAACGGCTCGATCAGGTCGTCCGCAAGGGCGTACCCGTTGTACTTGTTGTGATGGCAAATCCCCAGCGACGGACAGAACCCGACGCTCACAATCGCGCGCGCGACGATCGCGCGCAGGAGCGAATACCCGTAATTGAGCGCGGCGTTGATCGGGTCTTTTCCGTCGTAGTCGCGGCGGAACCCTTCTCCGTCGAAAAGTCGCGCCCAATATTTCTTCGCGGCGGCGCCCTCGCGGTTGTCCGTATCCCCCGACTTCACGCCCTGATAACACTCGAGAAGCCCCGCGTCTTCCTGAAAAAGGAGTTGCAGGAGACGCGCCTGATTCTTGATCTTGTGCTTGACGATCTGTTTCCAAAGCCGTTTCATCAGCGTTCGCTCCGCGTACGCTTCAGCCTGAAGCTGAACGCGCTGCGCGCCCGCGTAATGTCCGTAAAGGGGCAGGCACAGCCCCGTCGGAATCGAGCGGTCGTCGCAGACGACGATCGGCACGTTTTCCTCGAAGAGCTCTTTCATGAGCCCGATCGAAACGGACAGTTGCGGGTGCGCCAGCACGACGCACGCGAGGTCTTCGATCGGAACCGAATCGCGAACGAGCCCGTCGTCGTAAACTTTGAGCTGTTTGTCCCGAACGCGCAGCTTAACGGGCGTGAGCGAGAAATCCAGAATGCGGTTGTTGGGCAAGGACGTTTTCCTTTATTACTCGAACGTTGCAAACAAAACCCGAACCGACGCCGCGCGTTCAGTAGAACGTGACAACGTCCGGCTCCTTTTCTCCCTCGATTTCTTTTTGTCCGATAAAACAATTCATCTTTTCGTACATTTTCGACGTCACCGCCATCGTCCGAACGTGTCCTTTCGGCGGAAGCGCGTCGCGAACGCGTCTCTTGTGCTGTTCGAGAACCCGATTGTCCGCGCAGTAACGCGAATAAACCGAGTACTGAAGCATGACAAACCCGTTTTTAAGCAACGCCTTGCGAAAGAGCGCGTACTCCTTTCGATCTTTCTTCGTCTTCACCGGAAGATCAAAATAGACGAGAAGATACATGGCGACGTACCCCGATTCTGCGTATTCTTTGCGCGGCATTGCTTAATCACTCGCGGACGGTTTACGAATAATCAATCGTTGGCGGGATGGATATTGCCAAGAACGTCAATGTATAACTTGGCAAATCCTTTCTTTTGAAAACCTCCTGGTGTAGAACTCAATCCTTCCGTGCCAATATCTGCCGCCAATCTAGCGTCATTATGCAATTTATAAAAGATTTGTCCGGTGTCTTTACTCATTTTTCGAATGACATAAACCTTCATGTCTCCATTATCTTCGTTCATCGTAATGGCTTCGCCAATAGAGAGGGAAAACTTAAAACGCGTTTTCGAACCAAAATCACGGCAAACAACCGGTTTTTTCTCTCTCACGCGCGCATATGCGTCTAAGAGGGTGACAACTTCCGCCTTCCACTTCACTTCGTTTCCAAAGTCGTCAAGAATGGCGTACACCTCCATGTGATGATTTGAACCCGTCATAATATGACGTTCGCGCATCGGTTTCCCGATAGTTTTAGGATTAACGCTCACTCTTACTCGGACTGACTTGATCGGGATAATTCTCGTCTTACCATTCCTATCAACGCGCAAGACGGGCCAATTTCCATCAAACTTTTTCGGATCACCTCCAACTTCTTGCAATTTATCGGAAACGATCGCGCGAATCTTCGGATCAACAATACCGTCGATATTTTTAGCAGGAATCGACGCAAGTGGCTTGCGCAAAAAACGAAAAGCTTTTTTACCTTCGCGAAATTCCTTGGCGCCGTAATTCGTTTCCTCGTGAAGGGCGCCCGTAACTTTTCGATCGACGCGTCGCGAAACGATGATATCGGCGACGACGTTCTCGACGATCGATCGGAAGTTCTCGCGCGGCTTTTCAAATTTGCGACGAAGGAACCCGCCGCGACCATTCAGGTCGTAAAACTCTTCGGCGTTTCTATTCATGTACTGAATCATTCTGACGTCGGTCATGGCGACGACCAGCGCGTCGATCGCATGATGACGGTGATCGTCGCGATTCTTTTTCTCGATATCCTCAACCTTGCCGTTGTCAAAGAGGAACTTGTCCTCTTTTTTCAGGAGAATCGAATTTAATTCCCAAGCGTCGCGAATCCACGCGGTCGTTTGACCGGTCGCAATTTGAACGCGTTTGGTTCCTTCGGAATCGTTTCCGTTGACCGCGCCGTAAAGCGTGTCGAGATACTTCAACGCAAGTCTGGAAATATAGCGCGAGTCGTTGAGCAATCGCGTTTCGGCGGCGTCGAGTTCGATTTCCTGCATTCTAAAGAGTTCCAATTTGCGATTGCTTCGCGCGCCTTTGCGTAATTTGAATTTTTCGACGCGTCCGAGAATCTCCGCCCATTGAAGAGTGTGTCCGTAAGCCTGAAACGGCGTCTGGTTCTTCTTGACGTGCCGGTTCTCGTCCGCGTAGCAAAGCGTCTTGTTGCCAAACGAGTCGTCAAGCGAAATACTGAACGGAATGATGTGTTCGATATCGACGGGCGACTCTTTACTAAAGAGAGTTCTCAGCGGGATTTCCTTGCCGGTGTAAGGACAGACGCCGCCGCATTCTTCCCAAAGCCGATACTTCAAGACGTCGCGTCCCGTGATCTTTTCATCCTTTCCCCAATTCATAACATTGCGAATCTCCGCTTCCGCAACTTTTCGCTCTTTCTCGCGGTCTTTGTTCGATTTGAAGATTGCTTCGCGTTCCTTGCGTCCCTTTTTGAGGTCGCGCGCGAGTTCGACGCGAATGAATTCCGGCTTGCCGTAGCGACGAATAATCGCGTTGACGACCTTGCGCGTCTCGGTCAACGCGCGCGTTACGGTCGGGTTGCGAACGGCGCCGAGCGCTTTCTCGACCGACTCGAGAAGATCGACGGATTTTCCGGCGGCGCGTTCTTTAAGCTCGTCCCCGTAGAGTTCTTTACGAGCCGACGCGAAAGGAATTCTCTTTTCTTTCATCAGCGGCAACAACTTGTTGATCGCCTTGCGCGAAAGAGAGCCGTAATCGGGTTCAAGCCGAACTTTCGAGAGTTCGTAAGCCGTTTCCTCGCTGAAAGACGGAAAGAGTCGGCGCAATTTCAACGCGAGCGCCGTGTCGACGTCGTAGAACAGGATTTCGGCGGCGATTCGATCGACGTCGGCGTCGCCAAGCTTCGGAGCGCCGGTATTGTCGAGCGCTTTGCGAATTCGCGCGCGCGTCTTATTGCCGACAACGACTTTGTCGGCGCTTTCGGCGTCCAATTCAAAGTTGAACTTCCAGTCTTTTGAATTCTTCTTTTTCTTCGGCATTCCGAGCTCGACGCGCATATCGTCGAATTTGACCTGTTCGGCGACGTCAAGCAAAGCGACGATCTTGTCTTGTTGCTCGCGCGTCAACGGTCGCTCCCGCCCTTCCCGCGGATCGAAAACGGTCATGTCGAGAACGCGCTGCCAATAGCGAAATTCCTGAAACAGCGGATCGCCCTTGGCGATACAACGGCACGACGGCTCAAGATCGCATTTGGAAACGAGGAATTTCTGGCTTTTGAGCGGTCGTTGAAAAAAGATCCCTTTGAAGACCTTTTCCTTCAACGCGTCGGTATAGACGTCGGGGCGGAATTTGCTCTGCGCCTCCCAAATCTTTTCAAATTCGTCTTTATACGCCTGTCGACCGACGTAGCGCGCGCGAATACGCGAGCCGATTTCTTCCGGATCAAGTTTTGAAAAATATTCGCCGAGCGTTCGCGAACCGGATTCTTGAATCGCTTTGTCGAGATTGGCGATATCCCCTTTGACTTTTCCGAGGTCGGGGTCTTTTCCCTCGTCTTCCGGCTCCGTCTTCTTATTGCTCAGAAATCCTCGACGCTGACCCAGCATATAGAAAATTCGTCCGACGGCGTCGGGATCGAGCGGCTGGTCGAGCGCCGCCGCGCGGAGCTTGTAGAGAAACGTCTGCGCCTCGACGCGGTCGGCGCCGGGGAAATAGCGCCGTTTCAAATCGGCGTCCAGTTTATTGAACAACGCCTGGCGCGCCTCGGGCGCGTGACAGGGCGTCGTCGGGAGAAGACAGGCGTTTTGCAGAATGTTGAATAATTTAACGGCGCGACGGCGACGACGCCAGATGTTGCGACGCGCGCCGCGCGCTTGACGACGCTTCAAATTGCGGGACTCGTCTTTTCCTTCTTCGAGTTTGCCGTCCGTGCCGGGGTCGAAAATACGCGAGCCCATTTTGAGCGTTTCTTCGGAAATTTGCGAATAATCGCATGGGACGAGCGCCCAGCCGACGGACGCGACTCCAAGATCGAGCCCCAAAATATACTTGATACGAGCGTCTGACATAAATAGTCTCCCATGAAAAATGGCGATGTAATTTGTAAAAAATTTCCGATCGGGCTTGACGCCGTTCAAGAGGGGATTACAATACTGTTATTGTATCATAACGAGAGTTCCCTTGCTTGTCTTAGTAAGTGAAAATTCTCGCGCGAGGCTTATCTGCATGCAGACCCTCCGGCGCGCCTCTGTGAAAACGGGCGCGCCTTTTTTATTTCTTGACGTTTCTCGTCGTCTTTTTGGACGAGCGCGTCGGAACCGTTCGGCGTTTTGTCATTATAGAGGAATATCTTTTCTTTTCCACCCCCGAATAATCATTCTAGTTAAATTTTTCTTCCAAAAGACAAAAATAATTCGATTTTCAGACAAGAATAACGAATAACCAATAAAATCCAACGCCAGACTGTTCTTCGCGACGCTCCGCTTTCCCGTTGGACGTCCGACAAACTCAATTCGCGGGATTCGCGGTCGACGCAAACGACGAGCGCGAAAAAGCGTTCGCCGTTTGCGACGCGACCGAGTTGCAATCGTCTCGCGAAACGCGTACAATGAAGCGTCGCTCCTCGCCGGAACGAATTCCCCGCTCGAATCCCAGCCTTGCGAAACCGGTCATGACGTCAGACGGCAATAACAATTCAAAGCGCAAACGCGCGAACGATCCTCCAGAAGGTCTGGAAATACCCGACGCCTGGAAAAACGCGGATCGCGTCGACTTCGTCGACGAGGGTCTCGAGGGAATCCCGCTCGTCTGGGAAGACGATTCTCCCCCGGCGAAACGGGAGCGCGACGAGCAAAACGAGAGCGACGAAAAAGTCGCGGCGCCGACAAGTCCGAGCGACTTTTTCCCCGACGACGAAGGCATACCTCTGGAACTCGACGAGTCCTGGTTCGAAGCGTCGCTAAAGAGCGGAGAACCGTTCCTCGGCGACGAAGGCATACCGCTGACGCCGTTTCGCGACGAAAAAAAGGCGGAAGAGGCCCGCGAAATCGTCGAAGAAGAAATCGGCGAAGAAGAAATCGGCGAAGAAGAAATCGGCGAACAAGAAATCGTCGAAGAAGAGATCGTCGAAGAAGAAATCGGCGAAGAAGAAATCGGCGAAGAAGAAATCGTCGAAGAAGAAAGCGACGAAGAAGAGATCGCCGAAGAAGAAAGCGACGAAGAAGAAATCGTCGAACAAGAAAGCGACGACGAAGAAGAAGAAGAAGAAGAGAACGCGAAAGACGGCGCGGCGACGTATTCAAACGAAGAGGACGTCGCCCGGCTTAAGGAACTCGTCAACGCGGGCGATTCCGAAGCGATGTTTCAATACGCGCGGCTATGCGAGGAGGGTTCGGTCGTTCCTCGCGACAGCCAGCGCGCGTTGCTGCACTACCGCGAGGCGGCGTTTCGAGGTCATGCGCGCGCCTGCGTCGCGCTCGGGCTGAGCTATAGATGGGGACTCGGCGCGCGCGTCGACGACCGCAAAGCGTTTCGCTGGTTCAGGCGCGGGGCGCGCGAAAACGACGCCGAAGCGCTCTATCAGCTGGGCTTGTGCTTCGCCGAAGGACTCGGTTGCGAAGTCGATCCCAAACTCGCGGCGCGTTGCTTTCGCCGAGCGTCGCGCGCGGGGGTCGTCGAAGCGCGGCTCGCCTACGGCTCCGCCCTGCTCTACGGACGCGGCGTCGCGCGCGACGTTCCTCTCGGAACGAGGATCCTTCGTCAAGCGGCGCGTCAAGGAAGCTCCGCCGCCAAAGGAACCCTGCGCGCGTTTCTGGACGAATTGGAAAACGCGCCGAAAAAGGACTTGTCGGAACCGAAAAGCGAGTCGATCGATTTCGCGCTCGGCGACTTGAAATTCGCGCGCGCCAAAAAATAGCGGCGACGTCCCGACTCGCAAGGAAGCGAGGCGACGCGCCCGCTCAAAAACGGAAAAGAACCGCGAGCAAACGGTTCGTCGCGGCGGCGTTCGTCATTCCGTCCCCGCGCCGATATTAAACGCCTTTTTCAAATCGGCGGGGAACCGCGTTTCTCGCCTTGATTTCTTATGTTCCTCGGAAAACGCGCGCATTTCGTATTTCGAATAGTCGGCGACCTGAAGCGTGTCGAAAACCGGGAAAACGCGAGTCGTTCCGTTTAAGAACTGGAACGGGAAGAAATAGTCGCGATATCTCTCCTCGTATAATTGCCGATACTGGTCTTCGTTGGCGTTCATCGTCAGAAAGACGTCGACGTCGACTTTGCCTTTAAAAATCCGAACCGTGTAATCGTTGTACGAAAGAACGGGAAAGATCAAACGTTCCATAACCGCGCGAAAACCGGCGGTCGGCTCGCCAAAATAGATCGGAGAGCCGACAATAAGTCGATCCGCCTCCCAAATCCGATCCAGGACGGGCGTCAACTCGTCCTTCCAGAAACATCGGCATGGATTCTCGATTCCGGCGCGCTTGCACGCCAGACAGCTGCGACAACCGGTAAACTTCAGGTCGTACAAGTCGATATACTCGACTTCGGCGCCGACCGATTCCGCGCCTTTTTTAGCTTCTTTGAGAAGCAGAGCCGTGTTCCAGTTCTTTCTGGGACTTCCGTTGACGATAATCGTTTTCATGATCGTTTCCTTTTGCGGTGTAATAAGTTATATTTTCGAGTCGCCGCTCGTCCGATCATCATGAACAAAATCATAACGCTCAGATAATCGGCAAAAAAACGGGTTTTCGGCTCGTCGTAGTCAAAAAACGCAAATTTTGTCGTTCGCGCCATATAGCCTGGAAATCCGCGACGGACAAACGCGTAAACGCCGTAAATCGAGATCGCCGCGACGAGCGCGCGGATGATCGTTTTGAGCGTTTTCTTTCGATCCAATTTCGCCGCGAGGGGCGCCAAATGCGTTCCGACGTGCAGGCTTAGGAGGACGTATCCCCAATAGGCGCACAACATATGAATTTCGCGCGCTTTCGCCGTCAGGGGCAAGTCGGGCAAAAACGCGAAAATATGCCTCGACATGAGAATTCCGCTAATCGGCTGAAGAATCAGGAACGTAAAAAGCGCCGCGTCGAGAATCGTTTGGAAAACGCGCGTCGCGTTGTAAGCTCCTTTAAAGAACGAGTTATACCAACGGCGATTCGCGACGCAATGAGCGACAAAAACGACGGTCGCCGCCGTTCCGACGATTTCGTGGAACGTCTCGCCAAGCGCCGCGAACGCCATCAAAACGGGCGCCGCGACGAGCATCGTTACGTCGAGCGTCAGCCTAATCTTGCGATTCATCGGAAATTCAATACCCAAGTTTCGCGAGCCATTCGTTTACGCGAGTCTTGAGCTTGTCGTCGTTCTTCTGCGCGTCGGTTCCCTTGACCGCCAATCCTTCGGCGACGTTGGCGTCGGGACATGCGGCGGCGAGTTTTTTATCCATTCCCGAAAGTCCCGAACCTTCGTGCGTTACAAACGGAACAAGCGTCTTGCCCGAAAGCGCGTCGCGATTCTTTTCGAAAAACGCGTACATAATCGTCGCCCAGTCGCCCCACCAAACGGGAGAGCCGCAAAAGATCGTATCGTATTGCGACAGATCGGGCGCGCCGCCTTGATACGCGGGTCGGGCGTTTTGCTCCAGTTCCTTTTTCGCAATGTCGGTAAGTTTGTCGTAGTTGTCTTTGGGGTAGTTGTCAACTTCCGGAACGACTTCCCAGATCGTCGCGCCGGTCTTTTCGGCGATAAGTTCCGCGACGATCGCCGTATTGCCCTTGTCGATCTTGCCGACCCCGTACTGCTCCCCGGTTCGAGAAAAATAGACGACGAGCGCGGCGCCTGTTCCGTCTTTGGGCAAGTCGTCCGCGCCGGGCGCCGACGACGCCGGAGTCTTTGAAGTTGAGTCGGTTGAACCGTTGCAACCGACGAGAATCGTCAACGCCGCCAACAGCGTTGACATAATTGATAGTTTTTTCAAAATTATTCTCCCGTATTATCGTTTTGACGCGGGCGTCGAAATCGGTCTCCAACCAAACCCGCGTTCGCTGCGACCTCATTATAACCGCCGCGACGCTTTTTTCAAATTCCGCTCGAAAAAGGGAAAAACTGCTCGGGCGCGGTTGCCTAATTCGCGCCAAATTGTACAATGGCGCGGAAAAGTATTCCAACTCTGGAGACCGCCATGAAGAGCGCTGAAGAATATAAACGAGACGACGAAGAATTGACAAAAACGAGTTTCGCGGACGTGACGAAGGAAGCGGACGCCGCCTTTCTCAACGCGCTCGACTCGCCCAACGACGAGCCGGACGACGCGCGTCCTTTTGAAATCAACGTCGCCGACCGCATTAAGAAGCTGCCGCCGTATCTTTTCGCGGAACTCAACGCGCTCAAATACGCGAAACGTCGCGCGGGCGCGGACGTCGTCGACCTGGGAATGGGCAGTCCGACCGATCCGCCGGCGCAATCGGTGATCGACAAGTTGAGCGAAGCGGTTAAGAACCCGAAAGTGCATCGTTACGGGGCGGCGCGCGGCATCGCGAATATTCGGCGCGAAGTCGCGGCGCGGTACCTGAAATATTACGGCGTCCGGCTGGATCCCGACGCGGAGGTCATGGCGACGCTCGGTTCCAAAGACGCGCTGAGCCACACGATTCTCGCGCTGTGCGGACCGGGCGACCTTGCGATCGTGCCGTCCCCCTATTTCCCCGCGCACCTCTACGCCGTCATGCTCGCCGGCGGCGAAACGCTCGCGCTCGACGTCCGCGATCCGGACAGGCTGCTCGCGGAAATCTCCTACGCGTGCGAACGGTTCCTGCCGCGTCCGAAATTGGCGCTCGTCAACTTTCCCCACAATCCGACCGCGACGGTCGTCGAGCGCGACTTCTACGTCGATCTTGTCAAGCTGGCGAAAAAATACGGCTTTATGGTTCTGAGCGACCTTGCTTACGCGGACGTCGTCTTCGACGGATACCAAACGCCGAGCTTTCTGTCGGTTCCGGGCGCGATCGACGTCGGAGTCGAAATGACGACGATGTCGAAAAGCTACAGCATGGCGGGCTGGCGAATCGGATTCTGTTGCGGCAACTCGGAAATCGTCCGCGCGCTCGCGACGATTAAGACGTACTACGACTACGGCGCGTTCGCGCCGTTGCAAATCGCGGGCGTGATCGCGTTGCGCGAACAGGACGCCTACGTCTCGGAAATGGCGAAAATCTACGAGCGGCGCCGCGACGTTCTGTGTTCCGCGCTCGAAAGAATCGGCTGGGAAGTCGTCAAGCCGAAAGCGTCGATGTTCGTCTGGCAGAAGATTCCGGAGAAATATCTCAAAAACAGCAACACGTTCGATTTCGCCATGAGGCTCCTTCGCGAAGCGAACGTCGTCGTCAGCCCCGGCTCCGCGTTCGGTCCGCTCGGAGAGGGATATTTGCGCCTCGCGGTCGTCGAAAAAGAAGACCGATTGCGCCAGGCTGTTCGACAAATCGGTCGCGCGTTGAATTGAGCGGAAGACGCGACGTCCCCAAAAAGAATCGCGTCCTAATTTCGAACGTAGGAACCGCGAGTGAAAACGCGCTTTATCGCGCGCGGCGGGCGACGCGATCGATGCGACTCGTGAAAAATTTTGGCTCTTCATGACAAAAACTTTGTTTTTTTGAAAGTTTTTGCAAATCATAGCAAAAACTTTTGATTTTTTTGAAAAGCGCGGTATTCTTAAGCGGAGAGGAGACTCCGTTATGATTGAAACGCGCCGACTAAAAAACAGAGATCGATATCTTGACAAACTGCTGGGATTTCAGGATTCCGAACTTGTCAAAGTCGTGACGGGAATTCGACGTTGCGGCAAATCCAGCCTGCTGAAACTTGCGATCGCGCGCCTGAAAGAAACGGGCGTTTTGCCGGAACAGATCGTCGAAATGAATTTCGAATCGTACGAATTCGGGAAAATGAGTTCGGACGAGGTCTACGCCTATGTGAAAGAGCGCGTCGTTTCCGGGAAGCGCGCGTATTTGTTCTTTGACGAAATCCAGAGGATCGACGGATGGGAAAACGCGATCAACGCGTTTCGCGTCGATTTCAACGCCGACGTTTACGTTACCGGTTCCAACGCGTATTTGCTCTCTTCCGAGTATTCGACCTATCTTTCCGGACGTTGCGTGGAAATCAAAATGCTTCCTCTCTCGTTTCGCGAATTTCTTGATTTTCATGACGTTGAAGTTAAGGAGGTCGCGAGCGTTTTCGGGGGCGTTCGGAAACGCGCGGTCGATAAAAACGGAGAACAATACGATCTTCGCGAACTGTTCGGCGCGTATATGCGCTTTGGGGGAATGCCCGGCGTCGCCGACGTCGGATTCGATCAGGAAAAAGCGTCGGCGCTTCTTGACGGGATCTATTCGACCGTCGTCGTTCGCGATATTCTCGAACGGGAAAATCGTCGCGGACGTCGGCAAATTACCGCCCCCGCGCTCCTGCGCAAGATAATCCTCTTTCTCGCGGACAACGTAGGCTCGAACGTCTCGGTCTCCTCGATCGGCGCGACGCTTGCCAACGAAGGACTGTTGGACGGCGGGCGTAAAGGCGCGCCGAGCGCTCACACGGTTCAGGCGTATGTCGACGCGTTAGTCGAAAGCTTTTTTTTCTACGAGATTAAACGATTTGACGTCAAAGGGAAACAGTATCTCCGAACGCTCGGCAAGTATTACGTCGTCGATATCGGGTTAAGAAACTGCCTGCTCGGTTTTTGTGATCGCGATAGAGGACATGCGCTTGAAAACGTCGTCTATTTCGAACTCCTTCGACGCGGCTTCGACGTCGCGGTCGGAAAGATCGGGGACGCCGAGATCGATTTTGTCGCGACAAAAGCCGACAAAAAGATTTACGCGCAGACGACTGAATCGATGACGAACGAAGACGTAAGAAAGCGCGAACTTGCGCCGTTGCAAAAGATAAGAGACTCCTACGAAAAAATCGTCCTCTCGCTCGAGCCGGGGCTCGACGATTCTTACGACGGAATTAAGTCGCTGAACGTCATAGAGTGGCTTCTTGACGATTGAATCGCGCCTTCAAAACGCAAAGAACCGCGTCGGGCCGCGAAAAGCGCGGCGCGGCTCTTTTTCGTCTTTCAAACGTTGGAAGCGCGGTTCGTTCTTAACGAGCGTCGACTATTCTCGTCGAGCTACGCTTTGTTAAACTTCGCTTTCGGTTGTTTGCAACGCGGGCAAACCCAATCGTCCGGGAGATCCTCGAAAGCGACGCCGTCGTGTTCCGCCGGATCGTAGACGTATCCGCAAACGGAGCAGACGCCTTTTCCCGTGCTGCGCATGCTGGAGAAATCGATTTCGACGGGCGAAGTCTCGGGAGGATTGTCCAAATCGACGACGCGCTTCGCTTCCAGGTTCTCGTATCCCAGCGGCGTATGGGTGGAGACGTAGACGGTGGGATTGTTTCGAATAAATTCCCGAACGCGATCCAGAGTTTCGCGAGCCGCCTTAACGTCTTCGAAGACGACGGCCAGCTTGTTTTCATAGAGAGCTTCGTCCGTATAGGTGACGTCCCCGTGAATCATGTAGAACAAGCCGTCCAGTTCCACGACGACGATGCTGTTGCCGTTGGTGTGGCCTTTCGCTTTGATATACCAGATTCCGTCAAGTATCTTCTGACTTTCCGGGAAATTATGATACGCGCCGTCCGTAAACTTAACCGGGACAATATTGGGAATATCCTTGAATTCGTCGGCGGAAAGCTCGTCTTCGTTGACGTAGATCTTCGCGTTGGGGAAAGATCGCAATTCGCCCGTATGATCGGCGTGCTTGTGCGTCACAAGTATTTTCGTAACCTGTTCGGGCTTGTACCCCAACGAGGCAAACGCTTCCATGTAGCCGCAAATATCTTTGCCGGTGTACAACTGCGAATTTTCGTCCGGAACTTCCTCCGGAGTCCCTGCGGGAAGCCCCGTGTCAATAAGAACGACTTCGTCGCCGAGGTCGACGAGGTAGTTCGTTAGACAGCCGCGATATCTTATCTTCGGGTCGAATTTATCCGCTCCTTCTTCCCCTCCAAAAACGAACGGCTGCGCCCAGAAGCCGTCTTTTCTAAATTTTACCGCTTTGATAATCATTCGTTCCAATCTCCTTTGCGCATGGAGTTATTCTTTATTTTTTCCGCAACGCGGACGACTCGCGTTTCCGCGAATTTTACAGGCGTCTCGACGAAAAAGTCCGAAAAGACGTCACGACGTTCAAAAGAATCGCCAAACGCGTCGGTCGCGATTTCGGCGTCGCGCCCTCTTCCCCGCGCCTCGAGCGCGGAGTCGGGAAACGCGGGTTTCGGGATTGGCGGCGCGTCCGTCGCGCCGACAAAAACGAAGAACAACCTCAAGAACGTCCCGCGTCAGGACGGAATCGTATAGTTGAACATATCCAAGCCTGCGGGATTCATCGGAGCGTTTATTATGGCGGACGCTTCGACGGACGTTGGCGTCGGTCGAGTTCCAGCCGAACGTCCGTCGTTCGTATTGAACGTATCGAACGCCGCTTTCACGGCTTTTTTCACGGCTTTCGCCGCCTCGTTCAGAGCGTCGGAGTCGCGTCGCGCGTTGCGAAGTTCTTTGTAATAAACGCGTTCGATCGCCGCTTCGATCTCGTCTTCGTCGAGTTCCGTCACGACTTTGCCGGAAGCGCGCAGAGCGCGTTCGACTCCGTCTTCGAGCTCGTCTTCGGCGTCGTCGTCGGCTCGACTTAAATCGTACCCGATCGCTTTGACGATCGCGTCTTCGAGCGCGGCGTCGTTTCTGGTCGTCAACGCGCGCGCGACCGCGCTCTTAACGGCGTTTTCAATAAGATCTTCGTCGCCGGACGCGAGAGCTTCGTCCAACTCTTCGTTGAGGGAGTTCGGGGCGGGCGCGGCGGGAGTCGCCGGAGCCTGGACGGGACGTCTCGCGACGGGACCGCCGTTGTACTTTTCAAAGGTCGACTTGACGACGTGCAGAAACGCTTTCGCCGCCGTTTCGGCGGCTTGCGGACCTCGACGCGCGTCGCGAAGCGCCGATCGACCCGCGCGTTCGACCGAATTTTCTATCGCGTCCTCAACGCGGTCGGTCACTCTTTTGCCAAGAGCGCGAAGCGCCAGCTCGACGCCGTCTTCGACGGCTCCGCAAGCGTCGTCGTCGCCGGAGGCGACGTCGTATGCGATCGCCTTGTCAAGCGCGTATTTCAGCGAGGCGTCGTCTCCGTTCTTCAACGATTCGGCGACGGCGCTTTCGACGGCGTCTTCAAACGCGTCTTCGTCCCCGCCGGCGAACGCGCGATCGAGCGACGCTTTAAGTTTGGGGTCGACGACGCCGTTCGCGGGAGCGGGCGTCGCCGGAGCGGGCGTCGCGGCGGGTTTGGCGGAACCGCCGTTGTATTTTTCAAAAGTCGCCTTGACGGCGTCTTTGACCGCTTTAACGGAACTCTGAACGGAGGCGG
The DNA here is from genome assembly GCA_947305735.1 of uncultured Planctomycetales bacterium. Classification (GTDB taxonomy): domain Bacteria; phylum Planctomycetota; class Planctomycetia; order Pirellulales; family Thermoguttaceae; genus RUG369. The sequence continues at coordinate 15,846 of CAMZEO010000068.1, forward strand.
CGTCGCGGGCGTTGCGGAGCCCCTTGTAGTACGCGCGCTCGATCGACGCTTCAATCGCGTCTTCCGTCGCGTCCGAAACCGTTTTTCCGGATTCGCGCAACGCCTGCTCGATCCCGTCTTCAAGCTCGTCTTCCGCGTCGTCGTCGCCTCGCTGCAAGTCGTAATCGAGCGCCTTGGCGACCTCGGCTTCAATCGCCGCGTCGTCGCCGGCGATCAACGCTTTGGCAATATTCGCCTGAAGTTCGCGTTCAAAGGGGCTGTCGTCGCAAAGAGCCTGGGCGCAACATCCCGACGCGATAGCGACGAGAAGACCGACAAGAGGCAAACCGACGCGGTTTCGCTCTCTTTTCCAACTCGACAAGTTAATCATTGTCCATACCTTTCTGAAACGTGTGTCGCGCGTCGTTCTTTCCAACCCGTTCGTCGGAATCGCAAACGGGTTCCGATTTCGGTTTGGTTTTAGCGTAAATCGTCCCTCGGAACGGCGCGATTTCAATCGCGGGACGACGGTCGCGCGGGGATTATCAACGCCCGACGCGACCCTTTTCGTTATCGAAGTCTTTTAACGCCCTCATTCTTCAATTTCAAGAGTCGGAGCGTCGGTCGTTTCCTCAACGGCGTCGGCCGTTCCCTCCTCGACCTGTTCGACGGCTTCTTGCGCCGGCTCGGCCGCTTCTTCAACCGCTTGCGCGGCGTCGGTCGTTTCTTCCGCCGCCTGTTCGACGGCTTCTTGCGCCGGCTCGG
>CAMZEO010000069.1 GCA_947305735.1 uncultured Planctomycetales bacterium
ATCCTGACGGCGGACGCGGCGCTGACGACGACGTCGATCCGAAACGCGCGCCAGGCGCTTCTCTTTGAATATCCCGACTTTGCGAGAACGCTGCAAGAGACGTCGGCGCTCGTCGACGAACTTAACTCGATCCCGACGGCTCCGGAGCCGGGTCAGATTAAATCGCGTCAAGTCTCGCTTTTCGCGCGACTCGCGGACGTTTCCGCGACGCAGGAGGCGCTCCTGCGCTTTATCGCCGCGCGGCGGTCGCGCATACCTTACGTCTTTCCGCCCGTCTATTCGGCGGCGGAAGTGCAAAAAAGACTGCCCGAAGACACGGCGGTTCTATCGTTCCTGGACGCGGAAGGCGAAACTTACGGGTTCATGATTGGAAAAGACAATCTCGACGCCTGGCGCGTCGGGTCGACGTCAAAACTTGGAGCCGCCGTCGGAACCTTCCTCAAAACGATAGGAAACAGCGAAGGAACGCGTCAGGTGGAAGCGTCCGCGCTCGCGGAGGCGCATTGGAAAGCGCAAGGCGCGAAAATGCGCGAAATCGTCCTGGGCGCCCAAGACGTCGAAGCCGACAGGTTCAACGTCGTCTTCTCAAAACTGGTCGTCGTGCCGGATTCCGTCCTATGGTATCTTCCGTTTGAGGCGCTCTGTCTGCCCGCGGCGGCGGCGACGGTCGAAGAAGTCGACGACGAACCCGGCGACAAAGCGCCGGACGAGAACAAGCGCGAAGCGAAAGAAAACGACGAAGCCGACGAGTCGAACGCCGACAAATCCGGCGGCGACGCGAGTCAAGGCGACGAGCGGGAAGAGGAAGAAGACGACCTCGACGCCGCTTATTACGCCGACGAAGAGCCGGACGACGAAGAACCGGACGAGGAAAATCAATCGGAGGACGACGAGTCGGTCGACGCGAAGTCCGACGACGGTTCCCAGGAAGGAACGATCGTCGAAGAAACGCCGATCGAAGAAGCGACGCAGACCGCTCGCAAGAGTCGGTCGGTTCGTCAACTCGAGGAGTTCGCGGCTTACGAGGCGTCGCTCATTCCGATGATTCAGGCGGCGGAAATGACCGTTCGGTACTCGGCGACGGTCGGGCTCTCGCTCCCGAACGCCCTGGGACGCAACGCGTTCGTCGAAACGACGATCGCCGCCGGCTCGACCTATCCGAAAGAACCGGCGGAACGCGTCGCGGCGGCGGTCGACCGGTTCGCGCGGACGGTCTCGAAGACGGACGCCTTCGTCATCGGCTCTTGCGAAATTCCGAGCTCCGTTTACGCGTCGCGGCTCAAGCGTCTCGTCGTCTTTGACGAAATCGTTGGAAACGACTGGAATTGGGCGCCGTTCGCGTCGGGGAGGACGCGCGGCGGAAATCGTGTCTCCGATTGGATTTCCGCGCCGCAGGGCGCGCCGAGACTAATCGTCGCTCCGGCGCTCAGAACGCGAGCGGAAGAGGCGCTCAAAAACGGCGGAGACGGCTCCGAACTCTTCCTGCCGATTCTGGCGATGCAGGCGAGCGGCGCGGACGGAATGTTGTTGAGTCGGTGGCGAACCGGCGGACGTTCCGCCTACGACCTCGCGACCGATTTCGTCAAGAATTACGAGTCGGAGCCGACGGCGGACGCATGGAAACACGCCGCGCTCAAATTGATGAAGCGCGACGTCGTCGTGGAAGAAGAACCGCGTTTGCGAAAATTGGGTCGCAACGAGGCGACGCCGAAATACGACTCGCCGTTCTGGTGGGCGGGCTATATGCCGATCGACTCCGGCGAAGCGGTTAAGGCGGAAGAACTTGAACTATTCGACGAAGCCGCCATTAAGAAAGCGGAAGAAGAAAACGCGCTTCTGAACGCGGGCGACGGTAAAGAACCGGGTCCGGAAAGCGCGGTCGACTCCAAAAAGACCGGCGACGGCGACGAGAAAGATCCCGACGACGAAGGCGCGCTGACGCCGACGATCATCGACAAAAATAAGCCGGGGAACGGCGACGACGACGGGAAAACGCCCGACGCCGACAATCCGTTGAATTTGGGTCCCCAAACGCTCGACGACGACGATCTTGCCGAACAAGACAGAAACGGCGACGACTTCTTCGCCGACGACGAAGACGACGAATTTTTCAACGGCGACGACGAGAGCGACGAGGATTCCGCGCCGAAAGAACCGCAAAACGAGTCCGGCGAAGAAGAATCCGAAGAGAACGTCGACGAGCCGGACGAGGAGATCGGCGTCGCGACCGACGACGCGAAGCCCGCGCCCGGGGAAGCGGACGCCAAGCCTGGGAAGGACGAAAAGGACGCGCCCAAAGAAGAGGACGCCAAGCCCAAAGCCAAGGCGGAAGTCAAGCCGAGAGAGCCGTCTAAAACCGACTCGAAAGAGCCAAAAACGAAATCGGGAAAGGTGAATCTGAAGCCGAAAAGCAAATGAGCGCCGCGAACCGTCGGCGAAAAACCGACGGAGACCGAAGAAAAATCCAAACCGCCCCGGCGCGTTCAAAAACGACGCCGGAACCAATACCGGCGCGAAGACTTCTACGGCAAGGAGCGCCCTATGGTCGACGCAACCGATCCTAAGGGGCGCAAAGAAGGAAGCGAACGCGTCCCGCGCGGCGGATCCTTTGTAAGTTTCCCCGGATTCCGCCGCTCGGCAACGCGGGGATCCCGAAAACCTGCGGACGGGCGCCGCGCGGACGGCTTTCGACTCGTCCTAAGCGGCGACCGAGACAAACCGTCGGCGCGCAAATCTTCGACGGGAAACGTCCGGGAGAGCGCGAAGCTCCCCCGCGAAGAATATTGATTTTGAAACCACCGACGAGCGCCTGCGCCGACGCCGGTTCCAGCGTCGTTTCTAAACGCGTCGCGGGGGCTTTGACCCATTCTCCGCGTCCGTCGGCTATCGGTTTTCAAACCTGTTCAAAGAACGTGTCCGGACGTTGGGGATCAAAAATCTCGTTGGCCCACATGACCGTCACAAGATTCTCCGTTTCGGAAAGGTTGATAATGTTGTGGGTATATCCCGGCAACATATGAATCGCCTGAATTCTCTCCCCGCTCGCTTCGAACTCCAGAACCTCGTCGGAACCGATTTTCCGTTCTTGAATCAGACCATGCCCGGACACGACGATGAAGAATTCCCATTTCGAGTTGTGCCAATGCTGACCTTTGGTAATTCCCGGCTTAGAAATATTGACGGAAAATTGTCCGCAATCGGCGGTCTTTAATAGTTCCGTGAAACTCCCGCGGTCGTCGCTGTTCATTTTCAGATCGAACGCGACTTTCTCTTTTGGAAGGTACGACAAGTACATAGAGTACAATTTCTTCTCGAAGCTTCCGTTCGGAATCGGGGGCATGAGGAGATTCTTCCGAGCGTCGCCTTATGAGTGACGGGCGCGTAACAATAACGACCGTTTTCGCAAGGTCTTGGAGTTAGTCCGTCGTATTCGACGCCGTCGACGACCTCGCCTGTTTTCGGATACTCGGCGCGATGGGGGCGGCCTTCCAAGGCGTCGAACATCTCGTCGATCAGGTCGTCGATAAAAAGCAATTCCAACTCGACGTTCGGGTCGTTGACGGTAACGGGCAGATCGTTGGCGATATTGTTGCAAAACGTCGCGACGGCCGAGTTATAATTCGGACGCGCCCATTTGCCGGCAAGGTTCGGAAAGCGGTATACGAACGTTTTGGCGCCGGTCTCTTCGGCGTAGCGGAAGAACAACTCCTCGCCGTCGCGTTTGGACAAGCCGTATTCGGAGGTTCCAAACCGTCCGGCAAGGGTCGCCTGCAACGACGACGAGAGCATTACCGGACAGACGTTGTTACGCTTTTTCAACGTCTCCAAAAGAAGACTGGCGAAGCCGAAATTCCCTTCCTTGAACTCCTTTGGATCTTTCGGTCGATTCACGCCGGCCAAATTGAACGCGAAATCGCAATCGGCGCAAAAGCGATCCAAATCTTCCGGGGCGTTGTTAACGTCGTATTCGTAGATATTTTCAATCTGAATATTCGGTCTGGTTCGATTCTTTCCGTCGCGAATGTTCTTGAGATTCTCGACAAGATTGCGCCCGACAAAACCCGCCGCGCCCGTTACAAGTATGTTCATACGTCTTTCCTCCACACCATTTTATTGACGACGCCGACGTAAGACTGAATAATTTTCACCACTTTGTCGGACACGTTGAGATCCATATAATCCGGAACGGGAACCGCGCCGCCGTTTTTTTCGTTTTCAACGGTTTCCACAGCCAGTTCGACGGCTTGAAGCAATCCTGCGGAGTCGATGCCGGAAAGGATAAAACACGCTTTGTCGAGCGCTTCCGGACGCTCGGTCGACGTCCGAATGCAGACGGCGGGAATCGGACGCCCTATCGACGTAAAAAACGAGGATTCCTCGGGCAACGTTCCGGAATCGGAAACGACGCAAAACGCGTTCATTTGCAGACAATTATAGTCGTGAAACCCGAGCGGCTCGTGCCGGACGACGCGCGAATTAAGTTTAAACCCGCTCGCTTCAAGACGCTTGCGAGAACGCGGATGGCAGGAATACAGGATCGGCATATCGTATTTTTCCGCCATCTTATTGATTGCCGTGAAGAGGCTGACGAAATTCTTTTCCGTGTCGATATTCTCCTCGCGGTGCGCCGAAAGAAGAATGTATTTGCCCTTCTCCAGCCCCAGCCTCGAATGAACGTCGGACGCCTTGATCGCGTCGAGATTCTCCGTCAAGACTTCCGCCATCGGAGAGCCCGTCGCGTAGGTTCGTTCCCTGGGCAGCCCGCAGTCGGCGAGATAGCGTCGCGCGTGTTCGGAATACGCCAGATTGACGTCGGCGATAATATCGACGAGGCGCCTGTTCGTTTCTTCCGGGAGACATTCGTCTTTGCAGCGATTGCCCGCCTCCATATGAAAGATCGGAATGTGAAGCCGCTTGGCGCCGATGACCGAAAGACAGGAGTTCGTGTCGCCCAACACGAGAACGGCGTCGGGCTTCAATTCGACCATCGCCTTATACGACGTCGCGATAATATTCCCCATGGTCTCGCCCAGATCGGCGCCGACCGCGTCGAGATACAAGTCGGGATCGGCGAGTCCCAAGTCTTTAAAAAATACGCCGTTAAGGTTGTAGTCGTAATTTTGACCGGTGTGAACGAGAATCGTGTCAAAATATTTCCGGCATTTCTTAATCACGGCGGCAAGGCGGATAATTTCGGGACGCGTCCCGACGATGATCATCAACTTGATTCTGCCGTTCTCTTTCCAGGTTGGATATTCCATAACGCATTTTCCCGTTGTCGCGCGAGTTCCCGAACGCCGTTTAGAGCCCCATGCTCGTCAGCAACTGATCGAAGGAGTCGATCGTTTCTTTGCCGACAGTTTTCAACAGTTTTATCTCGGTAATCGCGCTCTTTCTTTTTTCAGGATCGAGCAGTCGCAACCATCGTCTTGCCTGGTAAAACAGGATAAGACGCGGACGCTTTTTTAAAGAGGGATACGTCTCTTCCAGAACGTCGCGCCCGACGAACAGACGCCCCCAAAGATACGCCAGACCGCGCCGCTTCCTTTGATTGGCGCCGTTTTCGAGCGAGCCGAAAACTCCCCCGTTCAAACAGAACCTTTCCAACGCCTCGACGACGCCGTCGCAAGGAGCGTCGTTCATCCAGACGCGAAGCAAGTCGCAGGCGACGTCGTAGAATCTCAGTATTCCGCAGTCGTCGCACATTTTGCGGAGAACCGCCTCGTCAAATCGAGTCTTTTCCTTTAACAGCCACAAATCGAGGAACGGCCGGATCCCCAACCCGCTATGAACCATATGATAGCTCATATGCGCGACCGTGTGAAAGACCTGAAACTCCGGCGTCAGCGCGCGACGCGACCCGTCGTCCGTCGGAACGGCGTATTCCCATACTTTCGAGAGCAGACCGTCGATATTCTCCATTCTTTCCTTAATGCTGAAATGGAGTTCGAGACAGACCCGAGCGCTCAACATGAGGACGTCATGATAGTTGCGCCTGATAAATTTGAATTCCGCGTCTTTTTCAATAGCGGCGACGGCCCTCTCCAAGTCCTCTTCCGGGACGAGAACGTCGATATCGCCGCTCGTCCTCATCCAGGGCTCCGGATAAAGGTACTGGAGCGTCGCGCCCTTCAAGGGCACGTGCGGAACGCCGATCGAATCGAGCGCGCCGCCAATCTGTTTCAACGAATGGTCGCGAACGACGTAGCGATAAACGTAGACCATGAGTTCGGAGCGCAGCTCGCGCTCCCATTCCGGTCGCGGATCGATTTTTTTCAGCCCCGCCCCGACGACGGGCAGAATATCCTGCCGAACGCCGACGGCCTTCAGCTCTCGGAACTCGTCCTCGCCGATGGTCGCCGCAGACGCGTCCAGCCCCATTCCCGCGCGTATGACGGGAAGGAGCGTTTCGCGGATAAAGTGTTCCGTCATGACGCCGACCGTTATTTTCCTGGTTTCGCAAGCTCTTCTTTCACGTAGTCGGTCGTGAGAATCTTTTGGACGACGCCGTCGACGTCGAGCAACTTGGTGTTGTGACTCGTATAGCTGTCCTCGGCCTCCGTGACCACCCTGCCCTGGGTAAAGAATTGGTCGTAATTGAGCGAGCGATTGTCGGCGGACACGCGGAAATACGCGCCCAGATCCTCGGCGCGCAACCGTTCTTCGCGCGTCATGAGCGTTTCGTAGAGCTTTTCGCCGTGCCGCGTCCCGATGATCTTCGTTCCGCCAAGGGCAAGATCGCCGATCGTGCTCGCGTCCGCCTTTTGAACGAACAAATCGCCGGGACGCGCGCGGTTGAACGCGAACCGAACCAGCTCGACCGCTTCGTCGAGATTCATAAGGAACCGCGTCATTTCCGGATTTGTGATCGTAACGGGATTCCCGGCTTTGATCTGATCGATAAAGAGCGGAATGACCGAGCCTCGGCTGCACATGACGTTGCCGTACCTCGTGCAACAAATCACGGAACCTCCTCGCTCGGCGGCGACGCGCGCGTTGGCGACGATCACGTGCTCCATCATCGCCTTGCTGATTCCCATCGCGTTGATCGGATACGCCGCCTTGTCGGTCGACAGGCACACGATCCGCCTGACGCCGGCGTCGATGGCCGCGTGAAGGACGTTGTCGGTTCCTTCGACGTTCGTCTTGACCGCCTGCATCGGGAAGAACTCGCACGACGGAACCTGTTTCAACGCGGCGGCGTGAAAGATGAAATCGACGCCCGGCATGGCGTCGGCGACGGAGCGCGGATCGCGGACGTCGCCGATGTAGAACTTAACTTTATGCGCGAAGTCCGGACTCCTCGCCTGCAACTCGTGCCGCATATCGTCCTGCTTTTTTTCGTCGCGCGAAAAAATGCGGATCTGACCGATATCCGTTTCCAAAAAATGCTTTAGGACGGTGGAACCAAACGACCCGGTTCCTCCGGTGATCATCAGCGTCGCGCCGTTAAATTCGCTCATTATGTTTTTTCCTCCGATTGTCAGCGGTCGGATTCCAATAGTCTCGACGGCGCTCGAGGCGCGCGTCGTTCGGGTAAAAAGCGCCGACCGACGGCTTCTTGTCGAAGAACGCGTCGGCAAAAGCCGCTTCTCGAGCGCATTATACCAGAAACCGAAGAATTGACAGCTATCAGAGACAAAATTTACGTTTTTTGAGCGCTTTTATGCTATCCACCGGGGAGCTTTTCGAGAAAACGCCGATCGGTCGCGCGACGAGATCGAAAAAAACCGGCGTCTTGAAAAAACGTCTGAAAACGACGCGCGGTATCAAATACCGGCGCGGTTTAACGGAAAAAAGAATCTAACAGAAAAAAGGACTCGACGTCGCGACGCTCTCGATTCGCTCGACAAAAAAAGAGCGGAACGCCGAAACGTCGCGCGTTCCGCTCCGCAAGACTTCGCTCGCGAAATCGACGGCGCGTCAAGTCGTGTAATCGGCGTTCAAATGGACGTATTCGACGGTGAGGTCGGAAGTCCAAAACCGGACGGAGGCGTCGCCCTCCTGGAAGAACAGCTCGAAACTCGTGTCGCGGTTGTTCCGGATCGAGTCGGAAACGACCTGTTTGTCGAACTTGACGGGGGTTCCGTTTTCGTACAGCAGGAACCCGTTGACCTTTAAGGAGACCTTCGCGGGGTCGTACGGGACGCCGCAGCGACCGGTCGCGGAAACGATTCGGCCCCAATTCGGGTCGGCGCCGCAAATCGCCGTTTTTACGAGCGCGTCGTTGGCGACGGTCTGCGCGAGCTTTTTGGCGGACTCTCTGTCGGGAGTGCCGAAAACGTCGATCGTGATCAGGTGGGAGACGCCCTCGCCGTCGTTGGGAATCATCGGGGCGAGTTCTTTGCACATATCGAGCAGGAGCGCGGCGAACGCGTCCAAATCGTCGCCTTTCAACGGCTCGTCGTCGACCGCGCCGTTGGCCATGAGCAGAACCGTGTCGCTCGTGCTGGTATGCCCTTCGACGCTTATGCAGTTGAACGTGTCTTCGACGGCGGCTCGCAGAACCGTCTGAGCGTCCTGCGGATCTAGCATCGCGTCGGTAACGAGAGTCGCGAGCATCGTCGCCATGTTCGGACCAATCATAGCGGCGCCTTTGCACATTCCGGCAATTCGAATCGTCTTGCCGTTGGGCAGAGTTTTTTCGCGCGAGACGACCTTCAATTTCGTGTCGGTCGTCATCATTGCGGTCGCGGCTTTTTCAAAGTCATGGAAAGACGTCCCCAGCTTGGCGGCGGCTTTCTCGGCGCCGATCGCGATTCGGTTCATCGGAAGCTGAACCCCGATGACGCCGGTCGACATGACGAGCGTCTGATCTCCGGTGGCTCCGACCGCCTCTCCGGCGTACTCCGCCATTTTCCTGGCGTTGTATAAACCGACTCTTCCGGTGCAGGCGTTGGCGACGCCGGAATCGGTCGCGATGACGTGGAACCCTCGTCCCGGCGTTCTTTCTCTATCGTAAATAACCGGCGCGCCGCAATTTAAGTTCTGCGTGTAAACTCCGGCGACGGTCGCGGGTTTTTCGGAAACGACGAGCGAAAAGTCCAGTTTTGTGGAATTCGGTTTGATCGCGCAATTCACGCCGGCAAACCGGTACCCCTTGGGAATATAGAATTCTTTTTCCATAAAGAACCACCTTTTAACATTTGAAAAGCGTCGGTTGGAAATAAGCGCGTCTACCAAATTTCCAATTCTCGTTCCAATTCGATCTGAACGCGCTCTTTGGCCTGTTTTTCGACGAGCGCCAACAACCGTTTGACGTCGTCGCTCGAGCAATTGGGACCGGCGACGACAAGGCTCGGATCGGCTTCGCAAACGCAGGCGCCGCCGATCCCCGCGCCGACAAGACCTATTTCCTCGATCAGGTCGGCGGCGCGTTGACCGCGCGGATCCCTAAACATTCTCGCGAAACCGCCTTTGTCAAGTTCCGGATGGAACTTCTGGCGGACGATCCAAATTTTCTGCAGTCTTCTGGCGAGTTCCTCCGGCGAGTCGGGCTCCAATTTGAACGCGACGGAAACGACGATGGAGGAACTCAAATTGCTCGAACGCCGTCCGAAGACGATTTCGTCTTTGCTCAATTCGCGGACTTCGCCGGAATAATCGACGACGCGCGCCGATTCGACGTACTGCTCGAGCGCGGCGTCGGGCGTGGTCACGTTCGAGGCCACGGCCGCGCCGACCGTGCCGGGTATTCCGGCCATGCACTCGAGTCCGCCGAGACCCGCGCTCGCCGTCGTCGTGGCGAGACGACTGAGTTTCGCGCCCGCGCCGACGACGACTCGAGGCGATTTGACGTCAATGTTGCAAAAGGCTTTTTCGGACAGCCGGATCGCCATGCCGGGAGCGCCGACGTCGGACACGAGAACTCCGGCCCCGTCGCCGAGGGCTCGCGCTTCGACGCCGTCTTGGGCTCGCGCTTTCAAGAGGGCGACCAACTCTTCTTCGGATCGCGGAAGGGCGAAGTACTCGATCGGACCGCCAAGGCCCAACCAGGTCAGTTCCGAAGCCGGGACTCCCTTTCTCACAATTTCGCGAAACTCGTCTAATTTACTCATAGTCGGCAACCTTTCGCGGTCAGTCGTTGATCATTTTGTCAAGCGCTTCGGAAAAATCCTGAGCGGTCTCAAATTTTCGATACACGCTCGCAAAGCGGACGTAGGCGATTTCGTCCAATTTTCGCAGGAGCGCCATCGCCATTTCGCCGATTAGCTGGGATTCGACTTCCGTCTCTCCTTCGAGGGAAGTTTCCAACTCGGCCACGAGCTCCGTAATTTGCGACTCTCGCACGGGTCGCTTCCAGCAGGCGCGCTCGACGCCCTGCCGAATCTTGTCGCGATCGAAAGGAACGCGCGTTCCGTCTCGTTTAATGACGCGCACTTTTCCAATTTCGATGCGCTCGTAAGTCGTAAAACGTCGACGGCACGCGTTGCACGCGCGGCGACGTCGGATAATGAATCCGTCGTCGCTCAAGCGCGTTTCCACAACGCGGTCGTTGTCCTCGCGGCAAAACGGACATTTCATCGCGGCGCCTCGGAGTTTGTTAGTTCGTTGTCGGTTTGTCACAGGTTCGCCGATCGGCGAAACGACGGAAAGCAATCGGATCAGTCGATCTGTTTCCAGGGAGGAAGTTCCGGAAGATGCGAATCGAAATCGTCGAGCAACTCTTGTTGATACTCGCCCGCGAATTCTCCGTCGAGAAACTTGTCCGCGCCTTCGTCAAAGAACCGCTTCCAGCTCGCTTCCTCATCGCCGGGGTTGATAGGAAAGAACAAAGCGCCGTTGGCCAGCGCGGCTCTGTAGTCGCCGGGCGCGTCGCCGATCATGAGCGTATGATTCGCCGGATAGAGCTTCGCGAGCTCGAGCTGTTCTTTTTTCGTCCCGCGCTCCTGTCCGCAAATCGTTTTGACATATTGCGCCAATCCCTGATTCGCCCACTCTTTTTCGAGAGCCGCCTGCGGCGTCGCGGAAACGACGAGAATATCGGCGCGGCCCTGAAGCTTTTGCATCGATTCGCGAACCATCGGGAACGGCGGAACCCCTTCTCCGACGATTCGATCGATCGTCTCGTTGACCTCGATCGACCATGCGAGCGCTTTTTTCATCAGCGGGTCGTTCGTCTTGTCGACGTAAGCCTGCAGCGCGGGATTGCCCAATCTCGTCTCTTGATTCATCCAGTCGACGAGGACTTGCGGAATGTCGATTTTCGCGCCGCGCGCGACGACTTCCGGACGGCGCTGAAGCAAACGAAAGACCTCGATAAGAGCCGGAAAACGGTTGACGCCGCGGTTCTTCGAGTATAAGTTGACGAATTCGGCGGCCTCGCGCGCGTACTTGCTCACGCCTTTGAGCCCCCAATGACAGATAATGTTCGGAATGAAGCATTCCTTATGTTTGAGTTCCATCGTGTCGAACGCGCACCCGTCGGAATCAATCCCGACCAGGAAATCGTTCGTTTTCGTAAAATCAATCGTCATTATCGTTTGTCTCCGTCGATATTCCTCGTCTCTTCGCTCGCCCAATCCGCGCGAAAAGACGCCCCGAATCTGTAACGAAAAATTCTAGCGACGTCAACTTGAAAATCAAGGGGGACCGACGTCGAACCCCCGATTCGCGTCGCCAAACGCGCCTCCGAACGACCGGGTTCGGTCGACGGAGTCGACGCGTCGCAAAACTTGACAAAAACCGCGCTCGAGGTAGAATTAGAGAGATCGAGCGTCAACAAAACGCTCTCGAGTCGCGGCGGTCGCCCCGAACGACCGGCGACGTCCGTTCGAATCGAACGATTCTCAAAATAAGGGCAAAAAAAATGAAAAACAGACGATTTGTTTTCGTCGGCGTTTTCGCCGTCGCCTGCGGCGCCGCTTACGGCGTTTACGCGTCCCTTTCTCGCGCGCCGTCCGCCGCTCTCGCCTCCGCGCAAACGGAAGAAAACGACGGCTCGACGGCTTCCGCTCCCGTCGAGGAATCTCGCGCGGCGATCGTCGCGGTCGAAAAAGCGACGTCCCTCTCGACGCTTCAACCTCGTCAGTACGCGGGTCGGTTCGTCTCGATCGAAGAGGTGGACGTCATGCCGCGCGTCACCGGTTGGATCGAGAAAATCAATTTTACTGAAGGCCAGGACGTTCAGGCGGGCGACGTTCTCTTTGAAATCGAAGACACGACTTATCAGGCGGCGCTTAAAAAAGCTCAAGCGAGTCTCGAACAAGCTCAGGCCGTGCTGAAGAACGCGGAAACGACCTACAAGCGCGCCGGCGACCTGCTCAATCGCAACGCGGGTTCTCAGGCGGACTTCGACAACGCGGAACAGGGGCTCGCGCAAGCTCGAGCGGCCGTAAAAATTGCCGAAGCGGCTCTTACCGACGCCGAAACGACCCTTTCTTATACGAAAATTACGACTCCGATTTCCGGACGCGTCGGCAAAGTAACCGTGACCGCCGGCAATCTGGTGACGCCTCAAACGGGCAAGCTCGTCGACGTTCGTCAAATCGCGCCCATTCACGTCAAATTCGCGATCGGAGAAAGCGTCTTCAACAAAACGTTTGGCGGAGAAAGCTCCATTAGAGAACGCGCGCTCGTGAAAATTTGCCCCGTCGGTTCAAGCCGAACCGACTCAAAGGCGATCGAAGGCTATCCCGAGGCGACGATCGACCTTGTCGACAACCACGTCGATCCGAGCACCAACACGATCATGATCTGGGCGAAGCTCGAAAACGAAGACGCGCGTTTCTATCCCGGCAGCTACGCGACCGTTATGCTCTCGCGCAAACTCCGGCAACCAGTCTGCGCCGTCCTTCAGTCGGCGATTCAAACGGCTCCCGAAGGCAATTACGTCTGGGTCGTCAACGAGGGAAAAGCGGAAAAACGCTTCGTTCAACTCGGTCCCATCTCGGGCAATTACTACGCGGTCGACTCCGGCGTCGAAGTCGGCGAGACGGTCGTCGTCGAAGGGATGAACAAAGTCGCCGAAGGCGCGCCGATCAAGGAAATTCCCTACGCGTCGTGGGAAACAAGCGCCGCGAACGGAGTTCCTTCGGAATCGGCTCAAAACGCCGAATGACGCGGGGGAGGTCGCGACTATGTTTACCAAAATGTTCATCGACCGACCGAAGTTGTCGTTAGTTATTTCGCTGACGATCTCTTTGCTCGGCGTTTTATGTATTTTCCGACTTCCGATCGCCGAATATCCGGAAGTCGCGCCCCCGTGCATTTACGTCATGGCGCAGTATCCCGGCGCGTCGTCTCAGGTGATGGCCGAATCGGTCGCCTCGCTTATCGAAGAAGAGTGCAACGGTATCGAAGACCTGATGTATTACACGTCGAACTCGGAAAACAGCGGGTCGTATTATTGCACGCTCTATTTCGAGCCGGGCACGAATTCCGACGTCGCGCAGGTCAACGTGCAAAACGCTATCGCGAAGGCGCAAAACAAATTGCCGTCCGAAGTGCTGCAAATCGGCGTCACGGTCGCGAAACGTTCCACCGACATGGTCGCCATGTACGTCTTTTCGACCGAAGACGACGACAAGAGCATGTCGTACCTGGACCTGTCCAACTGGGTGCGCATGAACGTCAAAGACCGATTCGCGCGCGTCGAGGGCGTTTCCGACACGAACATCATGGGCGAACGAACCTACGCGATGCGCGTCTGGATCGACGCCCTCAAGCTCAACGGTCTGGGACTGGAAACGACCGACGTCGTCAACGCTTTGCGTTCGCAAAACCTCCACGCGTCGATCGGAACGCTCGGCTCCGAAGAATCGAGCGATTATCTGCAATTAAAAGTCGACGCCCCCGGACGCGGCCGAACGGCTGAAGACTTCGCCAATATTATCATTGCCGCCACCCCGGACAACCGGCAGGTTACCCTGGGCGACGTCGCGAGAGTCGAACTCGGAAGCGATCGTTACGCCAACAACTCGTATTGGCACGAAAAAGGAGACTCGCTCAAAAAATCCTGCTCGATCGGCATTTACCGTCAGTCGGAAGCCAACGCCATCGACGTCATCAATCACACCAACGCGATCGTTGAAGAACTCAAGGACAAAGGGTTGCCGCCGGGTATCGAAGTTCGTCTTGGATACGACCCGACCGAATTCATTCGCGAGAGCATCAAGGAAATCGTCTTTACCCTGATTATGACGCTCGCGCTCGTCGTCTTCGTCACCTGGTTCTTCCTGCAAGACTGGCGCGCGACGATCGTGCCGGCGGTCGCGATCCCGGTGTCGCTGCTCGGAACGTTCTTCGTTATGGCTCTTATGGGCTACTCGATTAACGTCTTGTCGATGTTCGGATTGATTCTGGTCGTCGGTCTGCTCGTCGACGACGGCGTCATCGTCGTCGAAAACGCGACGCGACTCATCGAACAGGAACATTTAAGCCCTTACGACTCCGCCGTCAAATCGATGCGACAAACCACGGGCGCGATTCTCGCCTCCACGTTCGTTATGGTCGCCATTTTCCTGCCCCTTTCCTTCTTCGGAGGAATCGTCGGCACGATCTATAAGCAGTTCTCCGTAACGATGTGCGTCGCGATTATCTTCTCGGCGGTCAACGCCTTGACGCTCAGTCCCGCGCTGTGCGCGATTCTACTGCGTCCCCATGATCCCAACCGAAAGAAAAACTTCGTTTTCAAATTCTTCGACTGGCTCATCGGATCGACGAGAAGCGCTTATTTAACGATCTCCAAAGCGTTTGTGCGACGCGGCCTGATTACGTGCGCTATCGTAGTCGGGCTCGCCTTCGCGAACAAATGGGCGTTTGAACAACTCTCTCAAGGGTTCATTCCAAACGAAGACAAGGGCGCGTTGCTCTGCGAAGTCGCGCTTCCTCAGGGCGCGACCCTCAAACGAACAAACGACGCGCTCAAGCAGTTCCAGGACATATGCTTCGACATACCGGGAGTGGACCGCGTGATCGCCGTCTCCGGCTTTTCTTTCCTGTCCGGGTTGTGCGAAAACGTCGGACTCGGAATCGTCGACCTCGACGACTGGTCGAAGCGCAAGTCGCCCGACCTGTCGATCGACGCCATCCGCGCCAAAATAACCGAAGACAGCGCTCAAATTCCGCTCGGCGTCGTCACCGCGTTTCAACCGCCTCCAATCATGGGGCTCGGCGCGACGGGGGGCGTCTCCTTTATGCTCTCGAACCAGCTCGGAACGCCCGTCGAAATGGAACGTTCCATGAACAAATTGCTCGGCATGCTCAACGACAAATCGCAATTCCCCGGAATCGCGGTCGCGTTCAGTTCCTACAGCGCGAGCACGCCCCAACTCTTCCTGGATCTCGACGCGCAGGCTGCGGAAGCGTTTTCCCTCTCGAAAGCGGAAGTTTACGGCGCGTTGCAGAATAAAATCGCCTCGACTTACGTCAACGACTTCAACAACTACGGTTATTCGTTCCACGTTAAAATTCAGTCGGAAGAAGCCGATCGCGCCAACGTCGGAAATATCGACGAACTCACCGCGCGCAATCATGAAGGGAACCAGGTTCCGCTGTCCGAACTCGCTACCCTGCGCTACGAACTCGGCGCTCAGCGCATCACGCGATTCAATCAGGCGATGTGCGTTCCGATTACCGTAATCACTACGCCGAAGGCGAGTTCCGGCGACGTCATGCGCGACATTCAAAAGTGCGTGGACGATAATTTCCCGAACAACTATCGCGTCGATTGGACCGATTTGAGTTACCACCAACGCGGCAACGAGGGAAAACTCGGAATCCTGCTCATGTTGTCGCTGGCGTTCGGCTACTTGTTCCTCGCGGGCAAGTACGAATCGTGGACGGTTCCTCTTTCGGTTCTCCTGTACGTTCTGTTCGCGACGTTCGGCGCGATGGTCGCCATGAAGATTCGCGGCATGGACCTCGATATTTACGGACAGCTCAGCTTGATCATGTTGCTCGGTCTGGCGAGTAAAATTTCGATTCTGACCGTCGAGTTCTCCAAACAGGAGCGCGAGGCGGGCGTTCCGATCGAAGAAGCGGCGCTCAACGGCGCGAAAACGCGTTATCGAGCGATTATGATGACCGCCGGGTGCTTTATCGTCGGCGTTATTCCGCTTATGATCGCGACCGGCGCGGGATCCGTCTCGCGTCGAATTATCGGAACCTCGACCGGCTGGGGCATGATCGCCGCGACCGTTCTCGGAATCGGATTTCTCCCCCCGATCTACGCCATGATTCAACGTTGGCGAGAATACGTCAATAAGAACGTCTGGGGAAAACTCCTGAAGAAATCCTGATTTTCGAAGCGCGTATCGATTGATAATGCCGGCGTTTGAGTTTCTCGCTCAAACGCCGGTTTTTTGTCGACGCGCAAACAAACCGGGCGACGCCAAAACGCAAAATTGGAGCCGCGGGCGGAAGGCGGCTTCGTCCGCCGAACGCCGCGGGCGGAACGATCGTCGAGCAAAGCGGCGAATCGAGAGGACGCGATCATAAACGGGTCGACATGCGATTCGAATATTGAATCGATAAATCCGCTCGCGAACGTGTTGACGCGCGAGGCTTATATGATAGGATAAACGACAGGATAAACGACAGGATAAACGACAGGATAAACGACAGGATAA
>CAMZEO010000070.1 GCA_947305735.1 uncultured Planctomycetales bacterium
GGAAAAGAACGAAATTCTCAAGCAAGGAGACGTCGGTCTCCTTATGGTCGGCGACTCCATCACTCACTTTTGGGATAAGACCCCCTACTGGGCACAAGACGGATCAGTCGTCTGGAAAAAATACTTTGCCGATTACAATGCAATCAATCTGGGACACGGAGGCGACAGAACTCAAAACGTCCTCTGGCGTTTAGAACATTACGACTTCAGCAAAGTTTCCCCAAAGGCCGCAGTCCTGCTTGTTGGCGTCAATAACACTTGGAATCGCAACCATGATCCGAAAAACGTCGCGCTGGGACAAAGACGGATCGTTCAAAAATTGCGCGAGTTATTTCCTAATATGAAGATATTCGTTCTACCAATATTTCCCAGTACATGCATGGATGACCAACAAGTTTGTAATGATGAGATCAACGCATTAACTCCTTTTTACATGCGCGATCTGGAGAACGTGGAAATCTTGGATATTGGCAAGGTTTTTCTAAATAAAGAGGGAAATTTGACTAAAGAAGTTATGCCCGACCTTCTCCATCCAAACGCGCTTGGATATGAATCGTGGGGCGCGGCGTTATATCTGAAGCTGAAAGACGTTTTTCGATAGCACGGTAGTTTTGTCGCTTTCGACGAAGTAGTGTTCGTTCTCCACTAGGTTCCGAATCGCGCAAAACATTTGTTTCAATTCCTAATTAGAAAGGTCAATTATGAAAAAACTGTTGAACCCGTCGACATACGCGCTCGGCATTTTGGTAATTTTGATTCCGTTGTTTTCATCGCTATCGCTCGCGCAGGAGAATCTTGCCACAATGCTCGAAAATCGCGACGTTGATCGCTATAAGCAGCAGGTAGAACGCATGGCGCAAGGCGAGGTGGATCTGCTTTGGGTTGGCGACTCAATTACGCATTTCTGGGAAGGAGCCGGAAAAGAAGTTTGGGATCAATATTACGGAAATCGCAGGTCAATGAATTTCGCCATTGGCGGCGATCGAACGGGGCACGTTCTTTGGCGTATTGCAAACTCGCCGATGGATAAAATCTCCCCCAAGA
Organism: uncultured Planctomycetales bacterium; assembly: GCA_947305735.1. GTDB lineage: Bacteria > Planctomycetota > Planctomycetia > Pirellulales > Thermoguttaceae > RUG369. The sequence continues at coordinate 1,045 of CAMZEO010000070.1, forward strand.
TGACGATCGTCATGATCGGCACGAATAACATTGGACATAAAAAACCTAATTCCGACGAGATGCATAGCAGTCCTGCGGAAACTGTTCAGGGAATCCAAATGATCGTTGATCAACTTAAGGAGAAATATCCTAAAACAAAAATTCTATTGCTGGAAGTTTTTCCGCGCGGAAACAAGCCCGATGATCCGCTTCGCATCGCCGTCAATGAGATCAATAAAGGATTAGAGGCTATTTATGCAAATAACGCGGTTGAAAACGTCCAACTTTATAGTATTAACGATTTGTTTCTTGCCAAGGATGGAGAGCTAACAAAAGAAATCATGCCCGACTTCTTGCATCCTTCCGCAACTGGTTACGAAATCTGGGCCAAGGCGCTTGAACCGATGATTGCCGACGGACTCGAGGAAAATTCAGTCGACACGCAAGCTGTTCCCGTTGACGCGGATTGGTGGCGCGATCGTTTTAACGAAAAGAATGAAATTCTTAAAAAGGGAGACGTTGACATTCTTATGATCGGCGACTCAATCACCCATGGTTGGGACGGAGCAGGACTAAACGTTTGGCAAAAGTATTACGGCAATAAAAAAGCGGTGAATCTTGGACACGGCGGCGACCAAACTCAACATGTTCTTTGGCGACTCGAAAACTATGATTTTAGCAACGTCAATCCCAAAGCGACCGTACTTCTTATCGGAGTCAACAATACTTGGGGACGCGATCGTGAAGCAAAGAATGTCGCCCTCGGTCAACGTCGAATTGTTGAAAAGCTCCATAAGCTATTCCCAGAGATGAAAATTACGGTTCTAAAAATATTCCCCTGTACAAAACAGCAAGATTGCATCGACGCCATTAACGAATGGACGCCTTACTACTTAAGAGATATTCCAAATGTTGAAGTCGTTGACATCGGGAAAGTTTTCTTAAACAGCGAAGGCGTTTTAACGGAAGATATTATGCCTGATCTCCTTCATCCAAACGCTGTAGGTTATGAATCTTGGGGAGCCGCTCTCTATCTGAAACTTGAGGAACAAACCAAATAGGTTTATACTAAGATGCGGTCTAAATAATTCAACCGGCGCTTTGACGGGTTTGCATGGCGCGTCAAGACGTCGGTATTTTTATACAAAGGAACATAAAATGCGTTTCGCTCTTTGCAACGAGATGTACCAACATTGGACGTTGGAGAATCAATTTGAAGCCTTTGCTGCCTGGGGATACGACGGAGTCGAATTGGCGCCTTTTTCGCTCGACGCGGGCTTTGTTAACGGTTCTTCCTCGACAATGTCGCTGTCTCGAATTGACAAAACGATACGACAAAGAATAATATCCTGTTCGAGAAAAACAGGAGTCGTCGTTTCGGGACTACATTGGATACTTGCTAAAACTGAAGGCTTTCATGTAACAACAAACGACGCGGACATACGAAAAAAAACAGCCAATTACTTGTGCGAATTAGCCTGTTTCTGCGCGGAACTTGGCGGACGTTACATGGTTCTCGGTTCGCCCAAACAACGTGACATCGCAAAAAACCAAACTCGCAAAGAAGCGAAAAAAAACGCGTTGGACACTATTTCACAAGTTTTAAAAGCATTGGAAGAAAACAACGTGACACTAGCGCTGGAAGCGTTGGCTCCTACGGAAACAAATTTCTGGAATAACGCCGACGAAACGTTAAATTTTATTCAAGAGCTTGGTTCTCCCGAGCTAGTAACGCTTCACCTCGATTGTAAAGCAATGCATGGAGGCGAATACCAATCAATACCGGACACTATTCGATATGCTTCGGCGAGAAAAGAATTTGTTTCATTTCACGCAAATGATCCTAATCTCCAAGGACCTGGCTTTGGAAGAATGGATTTTAAACCAATCATGTCGGCGTTACAGGAAATCAAATTTGACGGCTGGATTGGAATCGAACCGTTTGATTATTCGCCGGGAATTGTTGAACTCGGGCGTAAATCAATACAATATCTAATAGAATCATCCAAGAAATAAAGAGGAACGCAATTAGGAACGCAACGCGTCGCGGTTGGCTATATGCCCACCGTGACGCGTCGTCGTTTGCGGATCGCGGATCGAGAGGAATAAATAACTTTACGCGTCAATTTCGGGCATTGTAAACTCGTCGTTTCGATACTTGCGTTTGATGAACGAGTTGGCTAATTCAGCGTCGGAACCGACAAATTGGCGTTTCTCGGAGTCGAATTCCATCATTTCACTGACCACTACTTCAGAATCGAACATTGCAACATCGTTCGAATGAAGCGTTTTTTGAGCGCTTTCAAGAATTTCGCCCCAAATCTGTTCGGCTCCCTCGGCTGCTTTTGCGACGGTCGCCGCGCGTTCAACTGACAGGGGTTTGCCGCAACGAAACGCGATGTTGGCCATGTTGCACCACTCGCTTGTCGCCTTGCCAATAGCGACTTCCGCGTTAAGCATCGTTGGATCCTGCGCCAATACGGCGTCTACAAAATTGCGTTGATGCTCGCTATGACCACTAGTTCCTTTGACTTCCCAAATCTTTTTACCGTCGGGATCGAACGCGGCGGCGCGTCCGCGTTGACCTTCGAGACGTCCTCCTTCGCAATATGCGACGTATCCGCTTCCAGGACCGGGGTGATCGCCGGCGGATCTCGAATCTTTCATCGCAAGCGTCGACAAACCCAAAACTACGGGAATAGATCCGGAATCAAAATAGACGAAGTGAATATTGGGAGTTTCTCCATCGTCGTTATAGGCGGCTCGCACCCCTCCGGCAAGTATTCGTTTGGGGAATTCAACGCAGTCGAGAAGAACGTTGTTTCGGCAATCGTCGAGAACGTGAACGCCCCAGTTCCCCATCTCGCCCGTGCCGGTGTTCCACATCCAGTGCCAATCATAATGCCAAGTATTTCGATAAATATCCAAGTCTTCAGCGGGACCAAGCCACATATTTTTATCTAAAGTATTCGGAAGAGCCAACGGCGTCGAGGATTTTCCAATCGGATTACGCGGAGAGTAGTGATTTACTCGCGCCATCTTGATTTCGCCAATGACTTTGTCTTCGTGCAGAAACTTTTTTATTTCAGTCTGCATCTTGTCGCTGCGTTGTTGCATACCGACTTGACACACGCGCTTATATTTGCGAGCGGCGTTTACTACTTGAATACCTTCCCAAATGTTATGAGCAAGCGGCTTTTCAACGTAGACGTCTTTTCCGGACTGCATCGCCCAAGTAGCGGCTAGACAGTGCCAATGGTCGCAAGTCGCTACAATAACCGCGTCAATATCCTTGTCGTCTATCAAATCACGGCAATCAACCGACGTTTTCTGAACGGTATCGTACTTTTCCTTAGTCGAACCAAGACGGGCGGAATCCGGATCGCAGAGCGCGACAACGTCCACTTCAGGCATAGAATTGAATCCTGGTAATAATTCGTTGGCGCGACCGCCGCAACTGATCGAACCAAGACGAATTCTTTCATTCGCGCCGCGAACAATTTGAGCGGGAGCGGGAAAGAAAGAAGCGACGCCGACGCCAAGACCGACGCCAAGAAATTCACGGCGATTAAGTCGATTCATGTTATGTCCTTATCATAAAAAACTTATCAACGAAGTCAATAATAAACTTCAATCCACAACTGATGCTATTTTATCAAATTGTTTTTCTTAAAGGAAGCGTTGACTAAAAAAACAAATAGTCAAAACCAATAGTCGATAAAAAAAGAGCAATTTAAAAACTCGACGTCAAGCGACAAAAATTAAGAAAACTGTCGCTGGAATAACGTCGATAATGAAACTTTGAATTTTGATTATGAACTATTATTCGATTATTTTTCGTAGCAAATAGCGCGCTTTCAGGACAAATGTGTAATGAACCATTCTCAAGATTAGTCGTCGGGAGACGAGGAATCCTTAATGACAAAGCGAGCCTCAAGTCGAGCGACTTCTCTTGCAAGACCTGCGGTTTCAACACTTTTGAGAACTTCGTTAAAGTCCTTGTAAGCTGCGGGAGCCTCGTCGCGAGGATAAAAACGACAATTTGTCAAAATATCGGCGTTGTTAAACTCTGCGTCGACAGACGCTTGATCCAGGACGCGAACTGCCTCTCTACGTCCCAAGGCTCGACCGGCTCCATGATTGATACTATAACAACTCTCCTTTGCGCCCTCTAACGCCACCATGACCGAAGATCCCTGGGTCGGATTTCCGGGTAGTAAAATTGGATGTCCCGTTTTTGCAAAAGGCGTGTCTTTCAATGCGAAATGATTAGCGGGATAGGCTCGAGTCGCTCCTTTACGATGCACCCAAACCAAAGTTCCGTTAATGATTTCCCGACGCGCAATGTTATGGCTAATATAGTAAATCAATTCGCCTTGGAGACCGGGAATTATTTCTTGAAACGCCTCAAGAATCAACGTGTTAATCACAAGATGGTTCAAAGTCGCAAAATTGGCTCCCAAAATCATATCGTCGATATAATCGTCGGCCTCTTTCGTCCCCAATGGCGCGTATACGAGTTGCGCGTCGTCGGCGGGAATGGGAATCCCCCAAAGTTCAAATTTTCTCCTCAAAAGGGAAAATTGTCCCTTGGCAAGATAATTTCCAAAACCTCGAGAACCGCAATGAGAAAGGAACGCGACGGTTCCGTCTCTCAAACCAAAAGTTCTCGCAACCGACGGGCTTCCTTCGTCAACAGTCAAGTCCTTTTCTTGTCGCGACAAACGAACAATTTCGCATTCGCCAAAGTGATTTCCACCGCCGTAACTGCCAATTTGTCTTAAAAACGTCGCGTATTTACTATGATCGTTTTTCCCTTTGACAAATTGACTCTTTATCGTTTCAAGTCTTTCAGCTAACGAATCCTTAGTTCCATCATGTCCTACGCGAACGCTGTCCTCGCAACGAGCGTTCCATTCTTTTGGAATCCCCATCGCGTCGCAAATTTCAGGCGTGGCGCCTTCAACAAGGGCTTGCTCGATCAATTCAAGCGGATATTGTCTCGCCAACGCGGGAGTTTTTTTCCCGTAACCGGTCGGAGCTCTTTTTTCAATGGCCTGAATAATCGAACGACGTAATCTTTTGTCTCCGTTTAACGCGTCCTCCCCCAAATCAAATTGAAGCAAACTCATTGAACAGTTAATATCAACTCCTACCGGTCCCGGATAGATGTGCGTTGGAGAAACCATAACGCACCCGATAGGAGCTCCAAAACCAACTTGAGCATCAGGAGTTAAAACGACGTCGGTCACTCCGGGACATAAACGCGCGTTTCTGGCTTGCGTCAGCGTTTCCTGTCCAAAAGTATCGCGAATAGTTTTTGTTCCAAAAACTCGAATTGGAGATCGATCGCCGACATAAACAACCCCCGTAGCCTCGCCTGTTTGAACGACGTCGATAGATGAAACAAACGCCATAGAGATCGCTCGCTTTCTTTCCTTCGCTCTTTGTCCCAACACCCCAAACGACGCGCGTTCAAAACTGCAAAGAGCGCAAATCATAGATCCATGTTCAAGCGTTCACGAGTATAACCAACGATAGCCTAATGAAAAGCGCCCGTTCAAATGATGAAAGGACGCTTTTTTGGAAAAGACGGGACAAAAATGAAAAATAGTTTTCAATCTTGCTTCGGAGGCTTATACCATAAGGAACGCCAATACTTTTCATCCAGCTGATAAGGATCGTAGCTAGCTTCTGGATCGGCGTCAACGGGTAAGAGTCCGTATCGAATCATCTCGCGTAGATAAGCCCAACGCGGCACATATTTTTTTGGACAATTCTCGCCATTGTTGGGACTTGGAATCCACATTTCCGGTCGATTGTCCTCTTCAATAATGTATCTTCTCCCTCGTTCGATCCCATCAAGTATAACTTGATAGTCCGAGTCCTTCTCATCCTTGAAAACGGTCGTTCCCGACTTCTCTTCACAAACGCCGAGTCCTCCCGCCTCTTTGCTCAGCGGCGCTCGTAGAACCTTAGACTTCTCGGGATAGGAAAGGTCGAATATTTCTAATCGGCTAAATCGACCGTTAGCCTGCGAAAGATCGTGAGGAACAAACATATCTCTCGCATCCCGAGGATTCCTAGGATTATAGTTGTCTTGGTAAATAGTGTACACGCCAAAATTCTTTGAAGGATCAAGCGGAGTATGACACTGATCGCAACGTCGAGTTATCGTCTCCTGCATCGCTTTCGTTTCGGGCCAATCCTTTTCATTTCGAACCGGTTCATTTTGCACATAATACCCAACCCCTCCTGAAGCCTCGGCCGCATAGGTACCCGTATAATTCGCGCCTGCGTCAATCCACATACGAATGATCTTTTGTTCAGATTCGGGCATATCAACGCCAGCGTGTTTTTCCTCAATTAGTTTTACTAATCGACTTGAACCGGTTCCAATCTCATATGGTCCAAAGTTGCTTTGAGCGCGATTTCTATTGTCACCAAAAAGTTGTCTCCACGACATATTCGCATAACCTATCGTATACATCGGAGACCAATGTCCTGAAATATTAAATCCGCCCTCCTCGCGATCAGGATTATGGCATTCTAAACAACGTTTGTCGAGTATCGGTTGAATGTCGCGCGTAAAACTGAAAACTTCGGGAACGCCCTCAATTGGCGCAATCTCAACGGGCGACGTCTCCATTAATCGCAATAGTCGGTTCTTTTCGTCGGAACCGGCAGTCTCCGTTCGTTCTTCATGACATCCTACGCACGATAATCTCTCACCAGGCAAAACAGAAGTAAATGAGTGCATACGTTTAACGCAATGTCCCTTTTCGTCCATAGCCAAAAAGAAAACGGGACGATTTGCAGGAACGCGAAAATAAGCCGATCCATCGTCAGAAACAGGAACGGATCCTAGTAGACGCTCTAATGTAAACGTCCCGTAAATACTCATTTGATCCATACCGCCTGAATAGTGGATTGGCTTCGGAAGAGTTTCATACACAAGAAGATTCTTTATAGTTCCAGGTCTTACGCCTCCCATTTTTCTCCCGTGATAAACATTTGCCAAAGCAATCGTCCCTTCAGATTCATTCGGATTAGTTGAATCGGAAAGGATCGGTTCACGATCATGCGCCGTCAATGGACGAGGCTCGCCAACCCAAAAGCCTTCGCTCTTTTTATCGTCGGGAAGCTGATACAGAGTAAGTTCGCGTCCACGCTGGTCAAGAAGAACCAAACGGTCGTGGGAAGCAGCCATAAAACACTCTTCACTGAACGCCCAAGGATCCGAATAATTAGCGCTTCGTGAAATTGTCTTAACCGCTTCAGGAGCGTCGGGACCAAATCGTGGATCAACCACAGTAACGTATCCGTAATGCTCGGTCATCCCATGTCCGGGAGAAAACGTAACGACTATTTTCCCTTCTTCCGAATTAGGAATTGGCTTGGGACCAAGCATACTAATGCCCGGTCTCATATTTCCATAGAAAACCATTTGACGGGTTCCGTCCTGCCCCATTGTCCATAGATGGTGATAGTCGACTTGCGAACGGTCAACATACTCCCAACGCATATAGATAATCTGGCCGTTAGAGAGAACCCACGGCGTATTGTCTTGCTCGACATTGCAAGATAATTCGCGCAATGTACCGTCGGGGTAAAGCCGATAAAGCGTTCCAACCTGAGTCAACCAACAACCAACATAGCGTTTCGCCCGCGTAGAACAGAAAATGATCGAATCATCAGGAAGCCAAGTCGGTTCATAATCGTCCCATCCTGGCGGCGCAAAATCTCGGGAGGAACCAAGAGGAGCCGCCGACGTTCGGAACTCGTTTGAAGTCGAAGGCGTTGCTCCTTCTGGAAGAACAAGAGGTTCGTCTTCTCCAACCCCGGTAAGCTGTTTTAAACCCGTTCCGTCAGAGTTGATTACAAAAAGACTATAATGATATTTCCCAGCTGGAAGATACGAAAATAGGATTCGTTTGCCGTCGTAATGAACTTGCGGATCTCTAAAATTACCCTGCGGATCTTCAATAATAGCGCGCGTCCGTCCCGTAACGATATTATAGGCGTAAAGACCGCCACCAGATCCGAGAGGAAAGGGAAAACGACAAGAATTGTCCGCATAATATCCAAAATTAGCGTACCAGTGCGGATCCGTCGCCGGTTTGCGAACGGCAAAAACAACTTCCTCGGAAAGTCCTTCTTCAACAAAGTCTTCAATGGTAAGACCCGACTCTGAAACCGCGCGTTCCGGAGTGACGAGAGCGTTTAATTCCTCGACAGTCGGACGTTTGGCAAACGCCGCTATTTCTGACGCTCCCCAATTCAAACCTTTGGGATATCCTGAAAGAAAATCAATTCGAAGCGTCGTAACAGAACTGGCGTCAAATTCAACATATTGCGGTCCATGAAACATTTCAAAAGAACCTTTGGCAACGGGCTGTTTATCGTCGTCAAGGTATATTTCATAGTCGCGAAAACATTCTTCCATCATCGCGGAACCAGTTCGTCCGTAATAAACGACCGTTGAAACGGTCTGTGGTTCGTCCCAGACCAGAGAAAAACTGGCGACGCCTTTGCAATCGTCTCCTCGAACAGCCCATACTTTGTTAATGTCTCCCCCCTTCAAAGCGGGGGGGATGACGCCGTCGACCGCGCCCAACGCCTCATAACCGACGCCGTATTCAGAACTAGCAAAGACGTCGGAAGCTTTGAATGCTAGATTAGGATTATCCAATCGATCCGTCGCGCGCAAAACAGGGCAAAAAATAACCAAACCGAAAGCAACCGCCAATGCCGTCAAAGCCAGCCGCAAATGATTACTCAATTTGTCAGACATAGTCTCTCCAAACGTATCGTCATTATTAAGGGAGAATGGAAGGCAATCATCGTCGTTGGCGTTAAAACGCTAACGAATCCACTTTTGAAGAAAAACAAGAACGTCCGGCGACTATTCTCAAACCAAGTCTATAAAAGCGTCTTAGATTTGTCTCCTTCTACGCGGGAGAATTGTAAACAAATAACGTGGAAAGTCAAACAGCAAAACGCTTCTCCAACGGATTTAAACGGAAGGATTGAACGTCGCCGTCTTAGTGGTTAAGACCCCTGTTTAAAGAAGTCAGAAGCATATCGATATTCTCGGGCGTATGGCTCGCAAAGACGGCGATTCGCAAAGCGCCGCGAGCGTTTTTAAACCGCGTTGGCAAAAATGAAACGATAATTCGTTCTAATTCTAACTCAGCCTGAATTCTACGCATATTTTGAACAGTTCCCGCCTGAATGACAACAATCGGCGAAGGAGAATTCCCCACGTCATATCCAAGTTTGCTCAACCCTGTTTTTAAATTGTGTACATTTTCTTGCAAACGGCGCCTTAGTTTTTGCAATTTTTCGATTTGACTAAGACTGTATGCGCTAGCGGCTGCAATCGCGTTGGGCGGAACGGAATAGGACGTCTGGTTGTATTCCATTAGTTTTTCAATAAACAAATCGCTTCCCGCTGCTATAACGCCAAATCCGCCGAAAGCCTTTGCTAGAGAAGCGAACATATATATGCTGGTTTGCGAGGCTTTAGTTTGTTTCCCAATGCTGTTCCGCTCCTTTAATGAATTACAAAAGCGAGAATCAGCAACAAAAAGTGAACAATCGTCTTGCAAATCAAATTTGATTTCGTTCCCTGTTTGGTTTATTTGCGTTAAATCATAATTGTAAAACTCTAACGAACCTCTACCGTTCGCTCCAATCGCGCCAAAACCGTGGGAATCGTCAATCAACAGGGACGATTCCCCGTACTCTTTCAATACGTTTTCATAGTCGCGCAAAGGAGCAATAGTCCCTAATTTGGCAAAAACGCCATCCGTTAGTACGAGCGGTCGTTCGTCAAGGGCTAACTCTTTATCTAATTTTTCCCGCAAATCACCAGGATCGCAATGTTTAAACGAAACTAAACTTTTCACCGAATCGCCGTTTGACTTTCCGCCGACGTTGCTTAAACGTCGAAAACGCGAGTTCCAAAAAGAGAAACACTCTTCGTCGACAAAAGCGCGTTCAAAAGAATTAGAAGTCGCCGAAAGAAATAAATCGGCCATATTCGCCTCATCGAGCGCGTAATAGGCGCTCGACGTTCCAAAAAACTTCGCGGCGTTTTGTTCAACTTCCTGCACGGGCGCGGAGGTCAAGCAATTACGAGAAGTTGCCGCGCCCAACCCGTATTTTAACGCCGCCCTACACGCTACGGAAATCATACTTGGATCCGATTGCAACCCGAGATATCCGTCGCCGCCAAAATATACGTAAGATTTCCCGCCGATCGTAGTCGTCGCATCCGGCGGCGCCTCTAATCGAAAAGCTTTGCCAACGTCGTTCTTTAATGTGTTTGCAAAACCAACGTTCATATGGGTCCTTTAATAAATACTACTGAAAAAATTTGATTCTCGAAAAATAAAGACCTTATGGAAATATTTCCCACTTTTTATGCGTCGGCAAAATAAAGTCGAAAAAATGCATTCAAATTGCTTGCAATTATTAAGGCGTTGAAAACGCTCGAAAAACCGAGTCGAAGCCACTGTCGGGCATGGTAGCAATAATTTCGTCGACTGACAATATCTTTTGTTATTTTCATCGTATCAGATGAAATTCGACGTCAAGAATTGCCCATATAGTTCAAAAGAGAGTTGCCAAACGAAACGAGATTTGATACAATTGGGGCGTCGTGTTCTTCCCTTGTTCCCCAATGTCAAGTTAAGGATCGAATTGAATGAAAAGAAACCTTGTTCGTCGCGAATTTCTCAAAGTTGGAGCTCTTAGCGTCGGAATTGGCGCTTTATCCATAAAAAATTTCCCTTCGCCATCGATTGCGCAAGACAGTTCTCCTTCTTCCAAGTTAAACATTGCCCACGTCGGCATTGCGCGACAGGGAGCCTTTAGCGTTAATGGCTGTTCAAGTGAAAATCAAATCGCGTTGTGCGACGCGGATCAACGTAACCTTGACAACGCTAAACCCAACCATCCTGACGCGCAGATGTTTACGGATTTCCGTGATATGCTGGATAAAGTGGGGTCAAAGCTTGACGCCATCGTTGTGGCGACCCCTGATCATACGCATGCTGTCGCGGCTGTGACCGGAATGAAATTAGGGTTGCATTGTTACTGTGAAAAACCTCTTGGGCACGATCTATACCAAATCCGAAGAATGAGACAGGTGGCTAAAGAAAAAAACTTAGTCACCCAAATGGGAACCCAAATTCACGCGGAGGACAATTACCGTCGAGTTGTTGAATTGATTCAATCGGGGGCGATTGGAACCGTTAAAGACGTCAAAATTTGGTGTTCAAATCGTTACATTGGCAAGCCCAAACCTGCTGAAATCACGCCGTGTCCCCCTGAAATCAATTGGGACGCGTGGCTTGGTCCGGCGGCTGAGCGCGATTATGATCCGCGATTTATTCCTGGAACCTGGCGTAGGTATTGGGACTTCGGAAACGGGGCAATGGGAGACATGGGGTGTCACTATCTAGATTTGCCGTATTGGGCGCTTGGTCTGGATAAACTGGCTCCGTCGTCTGTTGAAACAACGTCCCCCAATCCGGTCGACGAAGAAATGTGCGGTTACGATTTGACGGCAAAATACGTTTTCCCGGCTCTTCCCGGAAGTTCCGAACCTCTCACTTTATCTTGGCAAGACGGAAAGGCGCGTCCGGAATGCTTAACGGAATTAGGTTTGGACGAAGTGGGAGCCGGCGTGCTGTTCTTTGGCGCTGATGGAATCTTGTTCTCAACATATTACGAACACGCGCTTCTTCCGAAGGGGAAATTTGAATCTTTCGAAAAACCAGCTCAATCTATTCCTAAGTCACTTGGACACCACGCTGAATGGATTGACGCTATCAAGAAAGGAAAGGGATTCGAAGAAGAAGCAACTACCTGTCGATTCGAGTATTCTGGTAAAATTGCAGAAACAGTTTTACTGGGTTGCTTTGCTTATCGTTGCGGTCAAAAACTTGATTATGACGAGAAAACGATGACTGCCACGAATTGTCCAAAGGCAAGCGAATACTTTAAACAGTACGCTCGTCCCGGATGGGATATTTAAACAAACAATGACGTTTGGAGTTCTTCCTCGCATTTTTCTAGCAAACGGCATTCGGGTAAACAATCAAGGAGCGTCTTTCAAAGGAGCAAGACGCTCTTTGTTTCCGGTCGCCGTGATAGACTTGAAGAAACTCATGAACGATCGTTGTCTCAGAGAGGGTTAAAGGCGCATCGTCCAATCGTTTCCACACAAACCGCGCATTTAGTAGTGATCGCTAAAAATCGTAATTGATCTTTAAAATTTCATACTTCTGAACGCCTCTTGCGGACTCGAACTCGGCAATTTCGCCAACCTTCTTGCCGAGAAAACTTTGAGCAAGGGGACAAGAACATAGAATCTTCCCCGTTTCAAAATCTTCTTCTCCCGCGCCGACTAAGGTGTACGTTACTTCTTTTTTATCGCGCATGCGTTTCACAACAACCGTGGCTCCAAAACGAATCTCGTCTTGAGGCATCTCGGAAGGATCAATAATCTGAGCTCGAGCAATACGATCTTTGAGATCTTCAATTTTCGCTTTGAGCAACGCCAGCGACTCGCGCGCGCCATGATACTCGGCGTTTTCGCTAAGATCTCCCTCCTCGCGCGCTGCCGCGATCCGTTCAAGAATCGGCGGCTTTTCGACGTTTTTCAGACGCTCTATCTCTTTCTTCAAACGAGCGTATCCTTCGCTAGTCATTGGAATTAGATCGGACATAACTGTAATTGTTCCTTTCTTGCGTTTTTAACAATAGCAAGAGGCGCGCGTCTTATTCAACGCGCGCCCCATAGAAAAAGGCGGTCAAACTGCCGACAAAAACGCAAGCGCGTCTAACTGCGCAATCACAGACGACGCCCTCGTCCAAAGCGTTTTGTCGATTATTTCAAATATCTCCCAAATAACCGGAAAACAACCGCGCGGGGTATTATACAACAGTTTTATCTCTTGGCAACCGTCAAATTATTACGTTGCAACGCGACACTATTCGTTTCAGATTCCTCTGAATTTCCGCTTTTTTTGACTGCCGACACTGTTGTTCGCGATTCAAGTTCGATAGGTGAACCAATCCTCGTGTTAAATTTAACCTTAAGCGAGGCCTTGAGATCAGCCTTCAAAATATTCGCAACTTCAACGTCAAGAGAACTGTCGGCAGTAACGTTCGCATAACTTGATGCTCCGGCTTTTTTAACAGAATCCAATTTACAATTCCAAATTAAATTACGGTTTCCCACGCCCTGTATATTCGTGACAATGTCGTTAGACCACTCGTCTTTCACGGCAACATCTTCTTGATTCGCCACCCAAAAGAAAGGATCAAAAATTTGCTTAAAGGTCTCTTTGTCCAGCAACGACTGAAAACGGTGAAAAAAAGCTTTTTCATCTTCGCCTTCAGGTTGAAATCCTTTCCACACATCCTCTTTAACAGAAACATTTTCTATCTCGCCGTTCTTAAAGACAACCTCGATGGAGGCGCTAGTAAAACGACGAAAAACTTCATTAACGAAATCGCTATTAGAACTCTCGTTGGAACTGTCAAAAAAGGTTAATTCAGTGTTATTCACTTCATACCGGAGCATAACCCTGGCCGCCTGAAGATTCATCTTCTGAACACCGTCTTCCTGCAGTTCAGAAACGTCGGCATGCCACGTAAACAAAACTTGGGTTTGGTCTTTCGAGACAACTTTTTTGTCTATGGAAGTTATGAGAGAAATAAAACAATCCTGACGCAAGGTATAACTACCTGCTTCCCAAATATTTGCAACGGAGTATTTCGCGTTGTCCTCGCCAAAAGACGTTCGAGCAACAAATGCGTAAAACAAGATGCAGATAAAGATCCAAAGGGTGTTTTTGTTCATCACATCCAACCTCGTTCTTAGTTCATATTGATCGCGCAACCTGTAATTTTCTTCATGAAAAAACTTCCAAGCTTCCGCAGACTGCTGACGCGCCTCATTCTAACAAATAATTTTGAAAATGGTAGATCATAATATAAAACTATTTATTTTATCCATCTTGTCAATTTCATCGCTCATTCAGCAGTAATGCTAGCGCCTCTAAGACATTCACTGGTACATTGGCAAATATCGGTACGGCGTTTCAAGAATCAAAATTGCTAACGAGGTGTTGAGCAATCGACCTCCGTCGTTCATATATTTGTCGTAAAACAACCAACTACCTTTTTCACATGAATTGCCAAAGGCGCCTCCGCGCGACTGTGTCTCTATCAAAAAATCTCGTTGTTTCGCAAAATGCTTCTCCCATACGTCCCCGCCGTAGTTATGAAGCGCAAGCGCGGCGTAATAGGAAAAATAAAGGTTATAAACAAGCCGATCATCACGAAAAAAGCTCAATGTTCCGTTTCTAGTTTTCTCAGAGCGAGCGCCTTTTTTCACTTTTTGCCAAATGGAATTGGAATCGTCGATCCAATCCGCTATTTGCTCAATCCCCGCGTCAAGTTGAGAATACCCAGGCTCCCATCCCAGATACTCTCGAATTAAAACGCCGACGGCCGTCGTACCCCACATTTCAGATTGCTTTTCGTTCGATTCCGGTTGATACCGATAACAACGAAAATCTTTTGACATGACATTATCAAGGAAGTTGCCCGCTCGATACGCTACGGAAGGTCTAACCGAAAAACCTGCTGAAACGCCTGAATGCAACGCTAGCATCTGCCATCCCAAAACTGAAGTATCTCCGGATACGTTGGCATGAAACAACGTATCGCCTTGAAAAAGATAACGCCAACCTCCATCGTTAAGTTGTGAATTCTCAATTAATTCCAATCCACCCTGCGCTAAAGACTTTAAACTAGAATCCTTCGTCATTTCGTAAGCTTCGCAAAGCGTCAGCACGACGAGAGCCTGTACATACGCCGCGCCGTCTTGTACAAACCCAGCGCGAAAATCCGTTTGGTTTTCACCAGGTATTGTGGCGTTGTACGCTAGATAACGCAGTCCGGAGGCAACCGTCTTTTGATATATGTTGGGCTCGGTATGAGTATAACCCGCCCCCAAAAAGGGCAACAAGGCAATCGCGGTAGCAGCCATACGACTTGGATGCAACCCCTGTTTGTAGGTATTGCCGCCGGACGTGCCTGTAGAATTAGAACACTGTCCTCCGCATATCCCAACTCGTCCGTTGGAATCTTTTTCAGTCAAATCAAACGACCAACCGCCATCTGGTAATTGATGTCGCGCAAGCCACTCAAGTCCCAATTCAACGGCGTCTTCGCTCTCTTTAGTAACGTCCCCCCATTTGCTGGAAGCCCCGTTGTCTCTTCCTCGTTGCTTACGATTACCAGCTGAAAACTTCTTGCTATAAAATGGAATTCCTCCGTCCAAATCATCGGGACGGATGGCAATATCTTCAACATCGGCAATA
>CAMZEO010000071.1 GCA_947305735.1 uncultured Planctomycetales bacterium
TGGGGACCCGTGCTTCTGAGCGACACGGTCGGATTTGTTCGCGATCTTCCCCATCATTTAGTCGCTAGTTTCCGAGCCACCCTTGAAGAAGCAACCTCCGCAAATCTCCGTCTTCATGTCGCTGATTCCAGCGCGTCCGACGTATTTGACCAAATAGACGCCGCTCATAAAGTTTTAGAGCGCCTTAATATTCGCGAAAAAGACGAGATTCTCGTTTTAAATAAAATTGACGCGATAGAATCTGATTCGAAATTACGCGCGCTGACGGAGCGTTACCCGACCGCAATTCCGATTAGCGCAAAAGAACGCGTCGGTTTAGAGCGTTTAACGAACGCTGTTAGCGATGCTTTAAGTCGAGAATTTCTAGACGTCTTTATCGAAATGGACGCGTCGGACGGCAAAACCGCTGCGTCGCTTGCTAGAGAAGGGGAGATTATCTCTCGAGAGTACGATCTCCAAGGAAAAGCGGTCGTTCATTGTCGTTTGCCCAAGCGCTCTTTGGAACGCTTGCGTTCTGTTCCAAATTTGCTTGTTCGACTTAATTCTCGCGACGCCGAGCCTTTTTTCCGTACCGATAATTTGAAAGAGAACGGCTGAATTTTGAAAGACGTCTATCTCCTTGTTTGCGACAATTTAATTCTATGTATTCAGGGGACAATTGATGAGGTTGGAAGTACAGAATTTTACAGCCGATGACGGCGCGTCTATTGGTTATGTCGACGTAGGGACGGGACGTCCCCTCATTTATGTCAACGGTTTTGGCGAGGACATTTCTTACGTTAACCAGCTTTTCGAACGTTGGAGTCAAAGTTTCCGATGCGTTTCTTTTGATCATCGCGGATACGGCGCGTCTGATTTGACTCCCGATTCTGGCGTTGAACGATCCGCCGCCGATCTCAAGAAGCTTTTGGAATTTTTGGACATAAGCGACGTCAGTCTTATCGGGTATTCAATGGGAGGTTCCGTCGCGTTTTCTTATGTGGAGCAATTTGGAGTAGAACGACTCGAGCGGCTCGTATTAGCGGACACTTCCCCAAAATTGATTAATGAGGGCGATTGGAGGTTGGGACTTTGGCAGGGGAGATATACTCGCGACGACTTCTGTCGGGACTTGGAAACAATCGTCGATAATCCGACTTTGTTTCACCTGCTTTTCTACGGACGCGCGGCTACGAAGTCGTTGTATAACGGTTCCGTAGTTTTTCCGGCGAATGAAGACGTCGAGGGGTGGTTTAATTATGTTTCCGAGCTAACGAGGATCCGGACGTCATTGCTCAAAAGAATCTTTAAATACGATTTTTCTGACGAGAAGAAACAAAACGAACGGCGCTACTGGATTTCCATGACAGGCGGCGATTGGCGACATATTCTGAAGAGCATAAGCATTCCGACTCTGTGTTTATACGCCGATCCAGGTTCGTTTTATTATTCGGCGACGGCGAATTTCATGGCGCGTCATATTCCTGGCGCAAAGGTCTTTGCGATTGAAAACGCCAGTCACGTTTGTCCTAAGGAGAATTTGGATGCGTTTACGTCGTCTATTTCCAACTTTTGTTCTCAGATTCTTTAGTCTCCAAATCGATTGAAAAACGTTTGGAACTTGAAAAAGGCTCTTCTCTTGAGTTTTTAGCCAAAAATTCTATAATAAAAAACCCCCTGCGGTGTTGCAGCTTTAAGGGAACGGGATCGTTGTTTGCCAGACAGTTATCGTTTTCGATACGAATCGCGCAAACATAAAGATTTTGAGGAAGTATCGGCTTGTACGCAATAAGGATTGAAACGATGAAGAAAATCGCAATTATCGAAACGGATAGAGGAACGATAAAACTTGAACTCTTTGCGGATAAGGTTCCTAGTACCGTCGCTAATTTTGTAAAATTGGCTAATTCGAAATTTTACGACGGCCTAACATTTCATCGCGTAATTGAGGATTTCATGATACAGGGCGGTTGTCCGAGAGGCGACGGAACGGGCGGTCCCGGTTATACCTTTGACGACGAGTTTCATCCAGATCTTAAGCACGACGGTCCCGGCGTTCTTTCCATGGCGAACGCAGGTCCCAATACTAACGGTTCTCAGTTCTTCATCACGCACGTGGCTTGTCCTTGGCTTGACGGACGACATTCCGTTTTTGGCAGGGTTCTGGAAGGACAAAATGTCGTTGATTCCATTAAAAAAGGCGACAAAATGAATCGTGTTGTTATTGAAGACGTCGAAGATTAGGTCTGCCGTCGAGGGCGTCGCGCCAGCTTGACTTCCGTGTTTGAACTTAGGCGAAAGACTTCGTATTGATTTGTGTTTGCGAGGAACGATTTCGTATGGACGCTCCAAATAAAACGCCAAAAGGAGACGCGCTTACTTTTGAGGAGGCCTATCGGCAATTGCAAACGATAGTGTCTTCTTTGGATTCCGGACAAGGCGGTTTAGAAGAATCTTTGGTCTGTTTTGAGGAGGGTATGCGTCTTCTCAAATTTTGTCGAGATAAGCTGGACGGCGCGTCCAGAAGAATCGAATTGCTTAAGGGGACGAATGACAACGGCGAACCTGTGTTGACCGAGCTTGACGAGGAGGGGTTGTGTTCTCAGACTGACGAAGCCGGTCGTCAAACGCCTTTGGTAACTCGTCAATCGACGAATCGCTCCAAGCGTTCTGAACTGTCCAAACAAGATGGTCTGTTTTTACTTAATTCGACAGATTCCTGTCCTGACGACCCCTGAAAGAAAGCCGGTTTTTAAAGCTTTCTTCTTCCAAAGTACTCTTAAGAAGGAAGAAGAACCTTTAAATATACGGGTGATAGCGCGACAAATATTTCGCCTTTTTTCAATATAAGTGGACTGCTTTTGGGCGCGAGTTTGTTTTTGGGGCGTTTTTTTTGGATAATGGTAGTATTGCGTGAGAATTATGGCGACAGAGAACGAACGCGAGACGTCGCTAATCGACGGATCAATAGATGAAGGTGTTGGTTCGAAAAGAATTCCTTCAAGAATAGGCTCAAATCCGTGGTTGCTTTCTCCATTAACCGTCGAGATTGCCGATTATCTTTCTATGTTACAGGAGGAAGTTGAGTTAGCTCTTGATCAATATTCTCGATTGTCTCCTGATTCGCCCGTTCGCCTTACCGAGGCCATGCGTTACTCGCTTTTAACACCAGGGAAGA
This sequence comes from uncultured Planctomycetales bacterium, assembly GCA_947305735.1. Lineage (GTDB taxonomy): Bacteria > Planctomycetota > Planctomycetia > Pirellulales > Thermoguttaceae > RUG369. The sequence continues at coordinate 3,158 of CAMZEO010000071.1, forward strand.
GACTGCGTCCTATTCTTGCGTTAATTGCCGTCGAAATGTGCGGAGGCGTTCGAGCCGACGCATTGCCAGTGTGCGCGGCTCTTGAATTGACGCATACTTATTCGTTGATTCACGATGACTTGCCTGCTATGGATAACGACGACTTGCGTCGCGGAGTCCCGACGTGCCATAAGAAGTTTGACGAGGCGACCGCAATACTAGCAGGCGACGCGTTGCTGACTTTAGCGTTTGAGACATTGGCTACAAGAATTGCGGATCCGCTTATTGCCGCTCGTCTTGTCGCGACGTTAGCCGTAGCCGTCGGTCCTTGCGGTATGGTCGGGGGGCAGGCGGACGATGTTTTGTGGTCTGCAGTAATCAAAGACAATCCGGCTTTTATTGATCTTTTAGGCGAATTGACGCAGAATTTGTCTGGAGATCAGGATAAACGATCTTGTCGCAATTCTGTTCTATCTGATTTTTTGCATAGGATTCATCGCCGGAAAACAGGGAGGTTGATTGTCGCGTCGTTGGAACTGGGAGCAATATCCGTTGGCGCTCTCGATTCGCAAATCGAAGCGCTCCGCTCGTATGGGGAGAACCTCGGACAAGCGTTTCAGATTTCCGATGATCTTTTGGATGAAACAGGAGACGAAAACGTTGTTGGAAAGCGTGTTGGAAAGGATAAAGAATCTGGAAAATTGACTTACGTTTCTTTGTATGGAACAGAACGCGCAAAAATACTGTTAGAGGAAGCCGTAGATAACGCAAAGAGTTCTTTGTTTGCCGCTTCCAGTCTTTTTGACGCGAATTCTACGTCGTTTATAGCGGCTGTTCAACTTGCGGATTATACGGCGAGGCGCGGTCGATGAGCGTCAGTGGAAAAAGGGGTCGTTACGAACGCTATGTAGAAAACGCGCGCGAGCGTCAAAAGGTTCCGCCCGTGTTACTGAGTTCCTTAAAGTCTCCTAAAGATCTGCATTCTATGTCGCTTGTCGAATTAAGGCGTCTGGCTGCGGAGATACGCGCGATTCTTTGTGATTTATCGGAAAAACGAAGTTTTCACTTTGCTTCCAACCTTGGAGTTGTCGAGTTAACAATCGCTCTTCATTCCGTTTTTGATTTCAGTCGCGACCGTCTTGTATGGGACGTGGGACACCAGTGTTATGCTCACAAGTTGTTGACGGGACGTTTCCAAAACTTTGAGTCTTTACGCACTCGCGGCGGCATATCCGGTTATCCTAATCCTTTGGAGAGCGATTACGATCTCTTTATGACGGGGCACGCGGGTTGTAGCGTAGGTTCAGTTTTGGGGTTGGCTCGCGGCGATACCCTTATAGAACGCCTTGACGGGGCGAACGAAGCCGCTAAGAGAATTGAAAGTTATAAACGGAATTCCGTCGCTGTTGTCGGGGACGGAGCTTTTTCCAGCGGTCCGATTTTTGAAGCGTTGAATCACGCGGGCGGTTTGCAACAAAAAATGCTTGTTGTTCTGAACGACAACAAAATGTCTATTTGTCAACGCGTAGGCGGGTTTGGACGTTACCTTGACCATATGCGCATGGCTCCGGGGTATTGGGGCGCAAAGACCAGAATTCGCAGGGTCGTGGAAAATCTTCCAAATGCGTACGCGTTTTTATCTCGGTTTAAAGACGCTCTTAAAGCAGGACTGGTTGGAGGCGCTCTTTTTGAGGATTTTGGATTTCAGTATATTGGACCGATAGACGGTCATGATTTACGAGTGTTACGGAATTATTTTGAAGCTTTTAAAACTTCATCTCGACCAACGCTTTTGCATATATTAACCGAGAAGGGACGCGGATATCCGCCAGCCGAACATGATCCTTCTCATTTTCATTCGACAAGTCCGGCAATAATTCTTGATAGCAAACGCTTGGAAGCTGAATCAATTGAAGTTAGTCGTCAATTTAGGAACAACCGAAGGGGCGACGTTTCAAGAAAGCTTTCGTCGGTCGTAGGCGTTGGTCGGACAAAAGTCAATCACGCCGATATTCTTTATCCCGACGACCCTTCGAGCTTGTGCGTCGAGACGCCCGCGCGCGGCGAAGCTGCGTTCACCTACTGGGCTCAGGCCTCCATTTATAAAGCGCTTCGCGAAAATCCCAAAGTTTGCGTTGTTGTCGCGGCCATGACGCAGGGGAATATGTTGGAAAAAGCGCGCGCCGATTTTCCTGATCGTTTTTTTGACGTTGGAATATGCGAAGCACATGCCGTCAACTTTGCCGCCGGGTTGGCAAAATCGGGAATGCGACCGATTGTTGATATCTATAGCGGATTTCTTCAAAGGGCGTACGACCATCTCTTTCAGGAAATTTCGCTCCAAAATCTTCCCGTAATTTTTGCGCTCGATCGAGCCGGTTTAGTGGGCGCCGACGGAGCGACCCATCATGGCGTGTTTGACCTCAGTTATTTGAGACCTTTTCCTAATATGACGGTCGTCGCGCCTGGCGACGCGTACGATATGGAGGCCGCTTTTTCATTTGCTTTGCATTATCCAGGACCAGTGGCAATTCGTTATCCCAAAACTAGCGCTGGTTTTATTCCCCGTAAACGCGTTCCTTTTGAATTAGGAAAGTCAGAGGTTTTGCGGGAAGGAAAGGACGGAGTTTTTGCCGTATGCGGCGGAGACTTGTTGAAGACAACGCTTGATTTTTGCGATAAATTGGCTCTTGGACAAGCGAGCGGTTTAGCAACGTATGACGTAGGCGTTATCAACGTCCGTTTTGTTAAGCCGTTAGACTCGGACGCCATTTTAGAACCTTTGCGTAACGGAAAGCCGCTTATTACCGTTGAAGAAAATATGTTAAGCGGCGGTTTTGGTTCCGCAGTTCTTGAAGTTGCAAACGACAAAGGACTTGACGTAAGACCAATGGCGCGTCTGGGAATTCCAGACTTTTTCATCGAACACGGAACTCGCGAAGAACAGTTAAGCGAAGCGGGACTTGACTTTGGCGGACTCGCGCGCGCTTTTACAAAGGCAAATAATCAATGCCATTTAAAACGTTAGCCTTACGGCGACAGAGTTCTTTTTTAAAGTATTTGGATTTCTTGAAAAACGTCGTTCCAATGTTGAGCTTCTATTTTTGACATTGGGGCGTTTCCGTATTGCGCCTGATAGTATCGTTCGACGAATTCAGATAGGATCCGACGCTTTTCGGCGTCTATGGGGGCAATTGTCCTTAAGTCCGTTAGAACTTGACTTCGTTCCTTGTCTTCCTTTTGGAAACACCTGTGAAGAAACTCCAAGGGGGTTTCGTAGATCAAGCGAATTGTCTGAAGTCGTCGCTCGAGAAACAACTCAAGTTGTTTATAAAGAATAAAAGACTGTTCGTCGCATCCCTTCCTTAACCCTTTTACGCGTCTAAATTCTTTTGCGGTTTCAATGGCTTTTTTTAGTCCTGAACCCGTTTTGGCAAAGAGATAATAGAAGAAATAAGCCGACATTAACAGACATAAAACAATGAACAAAAAACGAACCGCGATTTCAGGAGTCCATTTGCCTGTTAATACCTGTTTAATTGTTACGCGGCATTTTCTTACGAAACCGTTAAAGAAGTGAAAGTTGCTTTCAAGTTTTTTTATGTTGATTACCATTTCTTTGCAAAACGCGACGATTGGTCTATAGATGCTCTGCATCTGTCTTGCGCCGTTAAAATTCATTATGAAATCGTTTCCAAAAGAACTGAACAAATAAGACCAATTATATATCCCAACAGCTAGAAATCCCGGACGTTCGGAGTCGCGGTCGGCGGTTGGAGTCGCGTCGAGGCGCAACCATGCGCCATCGTTGACCCACTTTTTTGTGAATTCAGGAAGGCAAGTTCCGCTTCCGTTTAGAGCGCAGGATCCCGCAAAGAGAATAGCGGAAGGCGATTGCGGCGTAGGTAGTTTTTCTGCTGGAATATACGCTTCTACCCAAGAATGCGCGTCTGATTGTCGGACAATCGTCGCCGATCCGTCTTTTGAGGGATAGCAAGCGTAACCAACTACTATCCGCGACGGGATTCCGACTGCTCTCAGAAGTAACGCGAGCGCGCCTGCAAAGTACTCGCAGTGTCCTTCTTTGTGTTCGGACGCGAAATCTTCCAGAGGATCAATATCCGGATTTCGCAAAACGCCCGCGCGATTGTACTTATATTCGTGAAAATCTCGAAGTCTCGATTCGAAGTATCTCGCGCGAGCGACGTAATCTTCTTGAGGTAATTGCGACTCGGCGTCCCATCTTTTAGCTATTTCGATAAGTTTGGGGAATCCCTCCGCATCTAGAGCGAGGTATTGGTCCAAATATGGTAAAACTTTTTCTTGATTGGGAGTCAGTTCTGCCTGGCGACCTTCTCGAAAGGTAGTCGTTAAGAACCAAAAGTCGTTTTTTTCTCCATATAATTCGCTGTCCGGGTTGAGTTGAACGCCAAGACTTTTACTAGTTCCGAGCGGAACAGAGTTCTTGACGACAAAGAACGGATAAGTCGAAAAGACGATTGGCGTGTCTAATCTGTTTAATACGATCTTCATGTTGACGAGTTGATTACGAACGTCGTACTCGACGTAATCCTTGAAATTACGGCAGTAATCAACAAGTTTTGACTGCAATTCCTCGTCGTTCAGATTTTGATAATTCAAATTGGAGCTTTGTGGCAACCCTGTTGGCGGCTGATGAAAAAACGACGAATCTGTAAAAAAATGATTGACCGTTTTCTTGCGAAAAGACGCGGACGATGATCGAGACGGATTAAAAGGCGGCGGACCGAAAAGCTCTCTGCGTTGAGTTTGTGGAAAAGGCGGGACAAAGGAATTGTCGCTGTACGCGACGTCCGCGCCTAATACGGACTCTGGAAGCGCCGCGCGAGGATCGACTATCGTTTTTTGTTCAATTGCCGCCGCTAATTCTCCCGCGTTTTCTATGGATTGAGCTGTTTTGACGTCTGTCCAGACATGCTTGTCGTAGTTGGCTAACGCAATACCTCTGAAATAAACCGGCGACGTTGGGGTAATAGGAGTCTTATTACCAAGATTGAGCGGTTCTTCAAAACGTACTTCCATAACTGGCGCATGGGAGTCGACGGATGGTCCAAGATCTCCCAGTTCAATGGAAGGTTTAAAGCCTGTTTTTGTCGCCTTTCCTCTAGAATTTCCTTGCCAAGAAACGGAGTCAAACTGAATAGCTCCAAATCCTAGTTGATCCATCCTGGGAAAAAGACAGAAAAAAAGCGAAGCGAATAAAGTCGCGCCTAAAGCGCCAATTGTAAAACGACGGAAGAACTCAAGATCGAATACCACTGGCAACGAAGAGGAGCGACGAAAAAATTTTGTTTCGCCGGTCGCTGTTGGCGTCAGACATACTCCTTTGTTCGGGTTTATATTTCTTCTTCCGCTGTGATCATTTCAAGATTTTTATTGCCAATAAAACGATTCTTCAGAACGATGCGCTCGGCATAAAATTTCCGTTCGTTCCATTGGAATAATAGTGAAAACGTAGTAAAAGCTAAAATTGAGTAAAGAGGCAACGCCGCCACAAAGTAAGCGTTTCGTTGAAAAACGCAACCAACCGCGACTTCTACGAAAGAAATGGATAGTATTTGATAGGACTTTCTAAGCGTTTTACGTTGAAAGAATAGGATCATTTGTAAAGAAGAGAGGACGTTAGCGATGGAAAACGCCAAAAAATCTTCCCGTGAATGAAGCAGCGTTCCCATCTGTGCAATAACTGCCAGAATGATCAGAACGTTACAGACGCCTTTGGAAATTGAAAACCGCCTTTTATAGTCCACCAAGTACAGGGCTATCAATATGGAAAAAAAGGAAAGAGCGCTCATTAACGAACCGCCTGATTTGGGCGAGTCGTCGCATAACTGCAACATAAAGGTTGCAAGAATCGTCACGCAAGCAAGAACAAAAGATATGACAAAATCCATGACGCCAATTCCTAGTTATGAACAATCCCAATTATTGCGGTTAAACATTCGAGAAAAAGGCGCGACAAAAGCACAGTCGGATACTTCCGTTTAAGAAAGGAAACCTGCTGCCCCGTTGACAGTCAAACTCACGCGAACATTGTTTCAATAAACTCATCGGGGTTAAAAACGGCAAAGTCGTTTTCCGTTTCCCCAAGTCCCACATATTTTACGGGTAAACCTACGATTTGACGAATTGCGACAGCCGCGCCGCCTTTGGCCGTTCCATCCAATTTGGAGAGAATAATACCGGTGCAAGCAACGGCTTCAGTAAATTTTTTCGCCTGACTCAAACCGTTTTGTCCTGTCGTCGCGTCGAGAACAAGGAATGTTTCGTGCGGAGCTTCCGGGATTTGTTTGGCAACGACCCTTTTAATTTTTTCAAGCTCATTCATCAAATTTTTCTGAGTTTGAAGACGACCTGCAGTGTCGATAACGCATACGTCCGCATTTGTTTCAATCGCTTTAGCAACCGCTCTATGCGCGACGCTCGCGGGATCGCTTTGAGCGGGACCAGTCACTATTTCCGCTCCAAGTCTCTTTGCCCATATGGTAAGTTGATCAACGGCAGCAGCTCGAAACGTGTCGGCGGCGCCAAGGATCAGCGTGTTTCCATCGTTGATTAAAGACTTCGACAATTTAGCGATACTTGTGGTTTTACCACAGCCGTTGACGCCGCAGAAAAGGATAACGGTAGGACCTGATTGCGCAAAATGAATTATCGGCTCGTCTTGCGCCATTATCCCTTTGAGTTTAGTTTTAACGACCTCAAGAATTTCTTCTTTATTAACGATACGACCGCGAAATTGTTCTCTTATTCCATCAGAAACGTCGCGAGCTATTTTGACGCCCATATCGGTTCGAACGAGAGTCTCAAAGAGGTCGTTTATAAAATCGGCGTCTACGAGGCGACCGTCGCTTTTAAAAAGGTCGCGAACGTCCGTTTGCAAGGCCTGAACCGTGCGACTTAGACCTTTTTTAATCTTATCTAAAAGCCCCATTACAATCTCCGCGCGTATCTATGACGTAAGTGAAGGGGAGGATCGAGCGAGATACAATATTCACGCCTCGCTCTTAGTCGGAGAATCTTCGCTTTCCGAAATCAATTCTTTCGAACCAGCGGGAGGAAAGCTACCGACTTGGTCTAAAACTCCGTTGAGAAAAGCCTGAGACGATTTTTCACCAAATGTCTTACCAAGCTCAATAGCTTCCGAGATGACAATTGCCTTCGGAGTTTTAAGGAAACGCATTTCATACGCGGCAACGCGTAAGATATTGCGGTCAACAGCCGTCGTATGCTTCAAAGTGCGTTTGTCGAGAGCTTTGTTAAGAAGGTCGTCGATTTCAGAACGACGCGCAATAGTTCCCTCGAAGAGACGGCGCGCGTATTCAAAGGCGTCGGAAAGCTCTTCGTCGGCGAGCGCGGTCGGCGAGTCTTCGCAATAACAATCGTACAAGCGGTTCCAATCGTTTTCGGATGAATCTTTCGGATTGAATTCTTGTTGATACAACGCCTGAAACGCAAGAGCGCGACCAATAGAGTTTGGTTTGATCTTATTTCTTTTATCATCCATTTTGAATAACGCTTTAAGATAAACGGTTATGTCTAAAGTTCAGACGTCGAGAGGCGGGCGCGTTACGCGAACGAACTCATTTACGTTTTCTTTTGTCATTGTTTTTCGAGGATTTTTTATTAACTTCACCATTTTTATGAGATTTGATTTTTCCGCAAGAAGATCCTTCGCTTGGGCGAAATTCGCGACGTTTTCCAAAAAATTTGTCGACGTTTGCGCCCTCCTTGTTGTTGGGGGAGGAGAGACGACCGCCATGGACAAACCAACTTTGATCGTCATCTTCGATTTCTTCAAGCGTATCGGGTTCGACGTCTATCGAGTCGAAATCGCCGCAAATGTAACGTTCTCCATTTTGACGCAGAGAAGAAAACTCTTCATCTTCAGTGTCGGAATCGTAGAGACCCGGCAATTTGCTCAATAAGTCAATCATTTCCAAGGCCGCTTCAGCCGCCTCGCTCCCCTTATTGCCAGGTTGTTCTCCCAATGTTTTGTCTTTGCCGACTTCGACGTTTCCACTTCTTGCAAGAGCCTGTTGCACGGTTTCGCAAGTGATTATGCCAAAAGTGACCGGAAGACAGTACTCTGAACCTATCCTGGCCAATTCGGAACTCACTGCTCTGTTGATATATTCGTCATGAGAGGTTTCACCCTTGATGACGCAACCCAGACAAATGACCGCCGCGTAGTCTTCATCGGAGGCAAAACGCTGGGCTAACGTAGGAATTTCAAAGGCTCCTGGAACATGAACCACGGTAATTTGTTCTTCGGAGACCATGTATTTTCGAAGAGTCGCCAAAGCTCCCGCTAATAAATTATCTGTTATAGATTTATTAAAACGCGAAACGACGACGGCTATTTTTCCAACGTCGCCTGGAGCGCATACATGTCCTTCATATTCTTTCATGTCAATGCTTTATAATTTTAGTATTTTGGATGATGATTTCGTAAATTTAAACGGGGACTCCGTCTTGCGACTTCAAGAAAGCATACAATTCAGAGTTGTTTGGGGTTTCTTCGATTATTTTCGCAAGGAATTGTTTCGCGTCTTCCGGCGAGACGCCTTTCAAACGCTCAAGTAGTTTACAGTAAGAACCGTAATTCTCTTGGGGAATAAAATCTCTGACGTCGCGCGCATGGCTTTTCACGACGTTGACGGAGATAGACGAAGCCTCGTCGTGAGAAACTTGATCCAACCATATTTCAACGTTTTCTACGCTTCGGAATTCTTCGAGAGTCGCCTGATCGAAGTAGTTATTGTCTTCAATTGAAGCGGTCGCGACAATTGTTAAGGAACCGCCTCCTTCTATGTATCTTGCGGAGCTGAAAAGTTTTTTAGGACGTTGCAGCGAAATTGGATCCAAAAGACCCGCGCTAATATCTGACGAAGCGCGTTCCGCATTCCAGGCGCGAGCAAGACGAGTCAGAGAATCGAGAACAACAACCACGTTTTGACCATATTCCACCATCCGTTTAGCTTTTTCAAAAACTATTTCCGATAATTGGATGTGTCGGATGGGGGTTTCATCGAAAGAAGAGCCGACAACTTCGCAACGTGTTTCGGACAAGGCTTCTTCCATTTCCTTGATTTCTTCAGGACGTTGATCGATCAAGACGACAAACACGGAGGATTCGTCGTTGCTTTTGGCGATCGACTTTATAATTTCTCGAAGCAAAGCGGTTTTTTCCGAGCATTCAGGATAAATCAAAAGAGCCCGTTGACCCAAGGCAAAAGGAGCTACGAGATCTATCGCGCGCAAGTTTGATAGAGCGCGACGCTTTTGTCGCGCAGACGCCTCAAACGTCTCAGGCTCGGTCTTGTTTAAGTCGGGATCAACGTTGAGCGATTCCAATTTTAATTGTTTAATTGGACGGGCGTCGACGAGGTCGTCGAAAAAAGGTTTGGACGCAAGGGCGTTAGGATTTTCGCCATTGATCGATTCTACGCATAAAAGGGCAAAATACCTTTCGCGTTCTTTTGGCGGTCTTATTTGACCAGAAATAGTTAAGCCGTTTCGTAATCCAAAACGTCGGATTTGACTGGGGGAAATGTAGATATCGTCGGGACAAGAAAGATATCGCGCTTTAGAACTTCGCAAAAAGCCGAATTCGTCGGGTAAAATTTCTAAGGTTCCTTCGCCGAACATCATGCCGTTACGTTGGATTTTGGCGCGCAGAACGCGAACAATTAGGTCTCGTTTTTGTTCTCCCTCGATTGTTTCTAAGTTTTGTCGACGAGCCTCCGCAACAAGCTCTTGCATCGTTAGTTTTTCAAGTTCAATAATACCCAAAGGCATGCGATCGCCGTAAGATATTGAATCCTGGACTTTAGATTCGACCAAATTGTGATTCCGGACGGTCTCGTCCACACCTAACTCATTATCTTTCTGCCGATTAAGCGAATTATATTTTTCAAGAAGCGAATGCCTGTTACGGCGCGCCGCAAGCTCTTCCGCCAATGAAAGGGGCTCGCCTCTTTTTCCCAACGCGCCAATAGTAGGCTCGAGCGTGGTGGAACGACCGTATCTCGGACGGCGACGCTGACTGCCAACGTAAAAATTGTCTTTATAAGAGTTCCGATAACGGTCGTCGGGATAATCGTTTCGACCAGGCATTCTATAACCGCGTCGATTGGCGAAACGGTAGTCTTCGTTTTGTTGCGCGCGATCGGTAGAATCATTGTTATAACGGCGTTGACGCTCGTTTGGAAAACGCCGAAAATCTCGTCGATCCGCATAACGTCCATTTTCACGATCCGTTGGAATTTGCGCGTCGTTACGGTAACCGTCGTTGCGAAAGGTTCCCTCGCGTCTTGCGCCGGCTCCCTGCTTAAATTCGCGCCGACCGCCCCTAAAACCAGATTCGCGATAGGAATTTATTTCCGGCGATGATTTACGTCCAGGAACGCCTTCTCCTTGATCGTACGTTCCCCTTTCTCTCCGAGCCGACTGACGGCTACACGCGCCGCGAGATTCTCTGTTGTCCCGTCGATATTCAGGACGCCGATAATCGTCGGCTAAGCTCGCGTTTACTTCGGGCGAACGACCGTTGGTTGCCTGATATGGTCGATTCCCAACTTGCTCAGATTCTATCCATTCGCCGTGATTCCAAACGCTTCGAGTTCTGTTTTTGGATCGCGTTTCGTAATCTTCGTCAATTTTTCTTCTGTCTTCAAAAGGAGATTCCGAGTTCGATATCACGGAGTTTGGCGCTCGTTTTCCACTCCGTTCCAAACCGTCCGAGTCCACGACTCCGCCGACAAAGCAGTCCTTTGAAGAACGCGTTTTTGAGGAGAAACGAGAGTCCTCGCCGCTCCAGTCAGAATGGTTGCTATTCGCCGCCGCGTCAAGTTCATCGGCGATTTTTGACCAAGAGTCGACGGGTAATTTAGTTTTTTTTGAAGATTCGGTCGGAGGATTTGCCAAGAATTTATCTTTTCTGTAACGTTGATTGTCATCGTTTCCAAAAAGCGAAGAATCGTTGTTTTCCATAGGAAGATTATACTCCGAAAGGCAGGAGGATAGGACTCAAAAGTCCGACAAGGTTAACAAAACAAGCGATAGGCGCAACTTTTTCAGGCGGGATAAACTAACGCCGATAACGTTTTCGGCGGATTAACAATGCGAAACGTTCGCAACAAATTCTGTCCTAAATATCACAAACCTGGATAAACCAGCCAACGTTTTATACGAATCGGATTACTGTAAAAGCCGTAAAAAACAAAACGCGCGCGAAACGCTTCAAACGACTTTACGGAAAGAAGACGAAGCGTTAGCTCCATTGCGCAATTTGTCGCCATTGATCGAACGAAAGGCTTTATTGCGGCAACAACGGACTTTGCGGAGAATTTGGGCGACTTGCTCTTTCATGCGCGAATCGTCTCGTTCGGCCGTTACGACAAAATCAGCGCGTTCCTTTTTTGTTTGGGAGTCCATCTGACATGATTCCCTTTCTTTCAACTCGTCAAGCGTCCAACCCCTTTTGAGGACTCGCCGAAGTCTCGTCTCCTCGGAAGCTTCAACAAAAACGACAAAGTCGACAAAAGAATCCCAATGAGCTTCGAACAACAAAGGTGCGTCTAAAACAATAAATTCCCGCTTTTCTGTTTCTTTTTGGGCGAGCCAATTCGTGAAAATTTTTAATAGACGCGGTTGGATCATTTTGTTCAAGCGTTCCAGCTCCCGACGTCCTTTAAACGTGGGCGCAAAAACAATTCCAGCGAGCGCTCGACGATCTAAGCAACCAGAAGAATCAACAGCCTCGGGCCAATTCTTCTTTAGATCGAGAATTGTTTTAGGGTCTTCATAAAGTTTCTTCGCTTCTTGGTCGGCGTCAAACCGAACCGCTCCTTGCGCGACAAATTCTGCAGTCGTAAAACTCTTGCCGGCGCCTATTCCGCCGACAATACCAAAAACTACGCCAAGAGAAGCGGCGTCGCGTTGAGGCAATGATTCCAACTGAATAAACTCTTTTTGATTAAAAACGTTTTTTGCGTGAAACCGCTCCACGCCCCCGACTATTATGACGAAAAGCGCGTATTTTTCAAGTTCTTTTTTCCCCAATTTCAAAAAACGCTCCTTGTTTTATTCAACGCTTAATTGTACCATGTCGCGCGGTGTGGTTTGCGACGCCGCAGAGCGACTGCGGAAAGCAGACGCATAATAAGTTTTTCTGATTCTAGACGCTTAAACGTCGCATTGAAGCTCGCGCTTGAAAGTAAAATGGGATTGTCCGATAGAGAGTATTATTATGAGGACGCGCATTCGACCCGTCGTCCTTCTTGGAAGACTTCTGCCGTCGCGCTGATTATTATCGCGAATTCGGTCTTGTATTTGCTCGATCATTTTTCGGGGGATTCCTTATTCAAGATCATGTCTCTGTTTGGCGGAGTTACCGACAATCCGCTGCAGTGGTATAGATGTCTCACTTACGGATTTGCGCACGATCCACACGGCTTTATGCACATTTTGTGCAATATGTTAGTGCTTTTCTTTTTTGGACCAATTCTTGAACGTCTGTATGGTAAGAAGGAATTTTTGTTTTTCTACTTAACTTCAATCATTTTGGGCGGCGTCGTGTGGAATTTCTTGCATTTTGGCGATGATTCTGTGAGGGCGTTGGGCGCTTCCGGAGGAATTACCGCGATTGTTATTTTGTACGCGTGCAAGTTTCCAAAGACTGTCATTTACCTATACGGAATCATCCCTTTCCCCGCTTGGTTGGCGGGAGTGTCGTATGTGGCGTATGATGCTTTTGGCGCGCATTTTGCCGCCGACAATATTGGTCATGACATTCACCTTACGGGCGCGGCTTTCGCGGCGTTTTACTTTTTTTCGGGGATTCGATTGTCTTCGTTGCTAACGGGCGAGAAGAAAAAAAACGGGAACTCCAAAGATTACGACAAGGTTTCGGAGAGTTATTCAAAATCCTCCCGTAGAGAATCCTTGGAAAAGGAAGTCGATCGCATTCTTGAAAAATACTCAAAATATGGGAAAGAGAGTTTAACCAAGGGAGAGGAAGAGACTCTATATCGCGCGAGTAAAGAATTTCAAAAATGGCGTAAGTGACATTTTTAGCGTCTTTGGCTTTTTTGCGTCTT
>CAMZEO010000072.1 GCA_947305735.1 uncultured Planctomycetales bacterium
ATTGCTCGCGTCGGACGTCCGTTATTTGCTAAAATTCTAGTAGAAAAAGCGTCGACGGCTCCCGACGCCGATCCGGAATCGGCTGCGGCAATTCTTGATTCGCTTGGTTCGGGACGCGCGACTTATTTTATTTCCTTGCCTGAAGTTGGTCCGGTGGCGGCGGAAGTCTATAACCGTGTTGTCGAGACGGCTAGAAAAGCTTGGGAAGGGGAGAAAGCGCTGCGCGACGCCGCGACGCGCGCGAGTTCTGGTTCGACGTCCGAGCGCGCCGCGGCGATTCTCGATCTTCGACGCGGCGGAGCGGAGGCCGTTTCGTTTCTTGTCAAAGACCTTGCCGGATCTGATTCCGCGAAAAGCATGGACGCGCGAGCTCTTATTCCCTTCTTTGAGGATGACTGTGTCGAGGCTTTGATAGCGACGGTTCAAGGCGCTGAGAGTTCGGCGCTCGCGCCTGTTGTTTCCCTTCTTGGCGAGCAGAAGGATCTACGCGTCGGGTTCGAGCTTTTGGCGTTATTGTATGGAGGTTCCTTGGAAGGCGAAACGCGTCAAGCGACGATTGACGCCTTGGCGAAACAGTATTCGGAGCTTCCGACGCAAGCGGAATTTGCGCTAAGTTCATACAAGAAAGCGCTTGCATATTACAATAGATCCGAGTTATTTCCGCGCGTCGTCGCAAACGAAACGGAACTGTGGCGTTGGGATTCCGATAAAAAGGCTCCTGTGAGGAAAACCGTTTCCGTCGACGACGCATACCTCGAGGAGACTGTTCGTTTGGCGCGACTTGCTTACCGCGTCGGATCTTCCGCAAACGCGCTTCCAGTAGGCTGTCGCGAACTTGCCATTGTTTCGACGTCCGAACTCGAACTTTCGAAAGTCGGTTACGCCAAGGCTTCCGACGCCCTGGCGGAGTTTCAAGACGCGTTTCCTGGGATCGGAGCCCCCGAACTTCAGAGCGCGATTGGTTACGCGATTGACGCGCAACGTTGCCGAGGCGCGTTCATGCCGACGTTTTGGCTCGCCGAGATTGGCGACGCGTCTCTCGTTCAATCAAGCGAGGTCGCGTCTCCAATTGTTCGCGCGGCCGCGTGTTCCGATCGTCGCGTTCGTTTTGAGGCGATTTCCACAATTGCGAAGTGGAATCCGAAGGAACCGTATATAGGCGCGACGAAAGTTGGGCGTATGCTAGAATGGTTTATGACTTCGACCGGCGAGCGCGTCGCCGTCGTGGCGTGTCCTAAGCTCGAAGACTGCAGTAAATTAGGCATGCTCCTACAGCAACAGGGCTATAGAACCATTCCGGTAACGACGGGGCGAGACGCGCTCCTAGCCGCGCAAAATTGCGCTGACGTCGAGTTGATCGTCGCTTCGGCGAATATGAGTTTGCCCGACGCGCGAGTGGTTGCGCAAACGCTTCGCGCGGACGTTCGGACGTCCGACGTTCCGATTCTTGTCTGTTCATCGTCCGACGAAGAGGACACGGCGGCCAACCTTCTTGTCGGTCGCGAGCCAAACGCTTTCGTTTATCCGACTCCGTATGATCTCATGTCGAGTTCGATGGCGTTGCAGCGGCTGTTCGATAACGTAAGAATCGATCAGGTTTCCGCTTCCGGTCGTCTAGAGCAGTCGAAGTTCGCCGCGCGGACGTTTCTCGGGCTGTTAAAATCGCGTCCCGATCTGTATGAATTTGATTGTATGAACGATTTGATTCGGAAATTTCTCGCGACGCCCTCGTTTTTCGACCTAGGGCTCGACTATGCGGCGATTGTGAAAACAAACTACGCTCAGACGACGCTCGCAGGCATAATTGGCGACACGCTCTTTACTCCGGATCAACGGCGCAAAGCGCTTTCCGCGTTCGAACGTCAGCTTGCCGCGAATGGTTCGTTACTTCGCGGTCCGGAAGTCGCGGCAATGTATAATCGTTACAACGCAAGTGAAAAAGAAGACGCCGAAACGCAAAAGATTCTTTCCGATATGCTTGACGTTTACGAAAAGACAACAGGGAAATAGTTTTTTTCGACAAATTCGCGCCCGTCTTGATCGAAGTATTGAGACGGGCTTTTTTTCTATGGCGACGGTAGTGTGTCGACGTTTTTTTTCAGTCCCGGCGAACGGTTCGTTTTGACGTTTAGAGGCGTCTCTCTTGCGTTTCGCTATTGTCCGCCGGGCGTTTTTATTATGGGGAGTCCGGAAACGGAAATTGGAAGATCGGGATTCGAGAATCGACGCAAAGTTGCGTTGACCGATGGGTTTGCCGTTCTTGAAACGCCCGTAACGCAAGAAATTTGGCGCGTTGTCCTTGGGAACAATCCGAGCGAACGCAAGGACGACCATCTGCCGGTCGAAAACGTTTCCTGGTTCGATTGTCAAAGATTTCTTACCGCAATTAGCGAGCTGGGGATCGCTCCTTCTGGGGTTAGGTTTGACTTGCCAACGGAGGCTCAGTGGGAATACTCGTGTCGCGCGGGCACGACGACCGCGTATTACTTCGGAGACTCTTTTTGCGCTGGTCGGGCGAATTGCGACGAACGCCCAATCGGGGGCGTCTATCGCGGCGAGACCTCCCGCGTCGGTTCTTTTCCCGCGAATCCTTGGGGACTGTTCGACCTTTACGGAAATGTTTGGGAGTGGACGCGCGACTGGTTTGGCGCGTATTCAGACGCCGACGTCGTCGATCCTCAAGGTTCGAAATCGGGCCAATGCAAAGTCCTTCGGGGGGGGAGTTGGCACAGCGTTCCTGAACGCGTTCGATCAGGGTTTCGCCACAAAGATCCACCCGATCACCGACACGGATATCTCGGTTTCCGTTTGGTTCTCGTTCCAACGCGCTAAAAACATTTTTTGATGGGGTCCGGCGATCTACGTTGTATAACGCGCTTTAGCGCGATCCCCCTTTTCAGGAAGACGAACAACAATGAAACTATTTATTGGCGGCAAACTATCGCGTGACGAATTTCATGAATTGGAACGCGACGTTCGAAACGTTGCCGATCGGGCGAACGCGCAAGTAATTACGCGCGAACGTATTAACGTCGACGCCGTTGCTGAACGCTTTGAAGACGAGACATTTGGCGACGAAACGCCGTCGTTGAGTTCGTTGCGCGACGTTTCGCTTGTCATTTTATGCCGCTCTTTTCCCAACGAGTTTTCTACGACCGACGTCGAAGCGATCCGACGCGTCAATCCTCTTGCTCCGATCGTGTTGGTAGTCGGCGCGTTGTGCGAGGGAGAAGAACGTACTGGCGAACGATTTGCCGGAGTTCGTCGATATTACGTCGAGACGTGGCGCGGGGAAGGGCGGCGCGAACTAGGACGCTTTTTCGATCCGACGGGTTCCAAAGGACTATTTACGAAAAGCTCGCTTGCGTCGTCGATCGATTTGCTAGTTTCATCCGAGTTTGACGAGCCCAGAGAGTCTCGATCTGGAAGCGTTCTTATTCTGGCCGACGACCCCGACATGGGCGCATGTCTTCGAACAGGATTTCAGGAATGCGGTTATGGGGCGCGCGTCGAGAGTTTGATTCGATTTGATCCCTCGGCGGAGCGTCTGGAACAAGCGACGCGCGTCGTTGTCGACACGATTGATTTGGGCGATCCGACGTTTCCAGAGCTATTGGCGTCGATTAAACGTTCGTTTCCCGGCGTTCCGATTGATCTCCTCGCCTTCGCGCCTCGAGCGGACGAGACGCGTTACTACGAACGTCGCGATCTTTGGGGAAAAACGCGCGTCGTAGCGAAACCGTTTGATTGGAAAGAACTTGTCGATGGGTGACCTTTTTGAAATCTCTAACCAGAAATAACGCGTTTCGAATCGAACTCCCTAGTCCTTTTCAGAAAGCGAGATTGGACGTCGAAGGGGGCATCGGGACGGATGTTCGTTTGGTTCGACTCGTTCATCGTATTAGAAACGTTTTACGATTCTGATTTCGCGACATTAAGCGTTGACGTTTCTCTTCTTCACTTCGTATTCTTTCTTCCTCGAACTCGCCCCTTAGATTTGTCAAACGAAAAGTGCAAACGCGGGAACTACCGTCTAAGTTATTTTGGTTAATCTGCTATTTTGAGAGAAGATCATTCAATATTTTTGTCAATTGTTTCCGTAGTCGCGAGGTTCCGACTTTTTGTAAATAATTCCTTGACTCCTCAAGAAAAGGATTTACAACCAACCGACTGTTCTTTGGAGCCGGGGGCTTCCTTATTTTTTCCGAGAAACTCTTTTTTACCCAAATATCGCCCTGGACCGCCGAGATTCTTTTAACGCTTGGAATTTCTTAACATCGCGGCGTCGGATCTTTGTATGGATTCTCGTTCAAGACTTTCGCGTTGGATCTAGAGATATTCAAAAGATCGTGCCGGACGCGATCGAGCGGATTGCTCGGAGTGAAGAAAACGTCAAATGAATATAGTGATAATGGGCGGATCCTCTAATCCGCCGATAATCGCCCATTTGAAGATTGTGCGCGTCGCGCTCGATTCGATAAGCGCCGATACGTTGTTTTGCGTCTATTAGTTGTCCGTATCTGAAAGAAAAATGGTGAAAACGGGGCAAAGTCATTTCTGCTTGCCGGACGAGTCGAGGTTGAAACGATTGGAAACAATGATTTCGTCCGAATCCAAAATGCTGCTTGACGTCGGTGAAATGAACGAACGTTTCGCTATTACGTCGAGAACAATGGAAACGTATGCAAAAAGCTTTATCTAAACGCAAGAATCCATTTTGTTGCAGGCGTCGATAAATTATTCCTTCTGGAAGAGTTCCAAAGGAAATGGGAGTTCCTTGACAAATACGGCGCGATCGTATTTTTTCGTGATGGAAATCGGCTTGAGGAAGTGATTGCGTCGAGCAAGTTATTGCGCGCTCGCCAATCTTCCATCGCCGGAATGATCCTCCGGAGGGATTAAAGGAGTTAGTTTCACGAAGATTAGAGGACGCCTCTTCGACATTAACGCCGTCGCCGCCGTGCTTCATCCCGGAGTAGTTCCGGTATTACGGAATCTCAAGCCGGGGAACCGTCCTCGAGAAATACCCCAGTTTAAGAATGACTATGCGTTTTTGTCAAACGGTTTTCCCGCAAGCGCGAGATAAGAAGAAATAACCTATCCATGCTCCACTTCGGTGTTTCTGACTTCAAAATGCGAGAGTTATAAAGAGAAAAAGTCTGTTTCCAACAAGAGTCTTGCAAAAGTTAAACTTTTTTACAATGCAAAAACGCGAACGTCCGAGTGGGAGGAATGCAAGATTATTGTCTTGGAACAAATAGGTTCGACTGAAATTCGCGCAACATTCAGAGCTTATGAACAAGCTCCTATCGACGGGTAATCTTAGACTGATCAACGGAGGAAAAAAGTGCATAATCCGAGGCGTCGCCCCCATTTCATGGGAATGTGAAAACCAGCTTGGAAAGATTCTGATGAAAATAAGGACGGAGGAAAATTCGCAATGAAATATACAAGAGAATCGATTATTAGAAGACACGACGACAACAAAGAAATAGCCGTCGTTGCTTTCAGGAGCGCGCCCCTAATCCAAAGAGATGTTTTAGTCAGTGGTACGATTGCCGATTTGGAGCGGACGGTTTTCAATTTCACAAAACGGAATAGTACGTGACGGCGCAAAAGACTTTGTTGACGCGCGGCGACGTTACATACGCGGAGATTATGATTGTGGACAATTCCAAAGATTATTAAAAGTTGGGTCGCGAAGTGCGGATTTTTGACGCCGCGTGTGAGATCAAGCTAAGTAGCAGATTGTTCTAAACGGCAATTTGTTAAAAATTTCACGGAATACCGAGCTATTTGTTTTTCTAGACGGTACCTGAAGGAGGGCGATCCCTTCAATAGTTTTGGGGGTAAAGCTGGGAATTAACGACCGACGGATCAATAATTCTCTTGAATGGCAAGGCGAGAAGTTTCCGGGCTTCGCATCGATGGAAACTCGGGATATTTTCAGAGAGCGTTTCAATGTTGAGAAATAGTAAAGGAAACCTAATGCGCAAATGTGAGGAATAAACTTTGTTCGTTTTTGGGGATAATTGTGAAGAACTGTGTTTTCACACCCCTCGACGTTTTAAAAACCAGGGAAAGCGCCGCTTGTTATTGTCGTTAGAGTTTGGTATTATCGGGGGCGTCCGTTGGAACGTTTGATTCATACGGTCGCCCTAATCTTTTTGCCCTGAATCCGTAGAATTTTTGATTTGTCGACGCAGGAGTTTTGCTATGAGGCGCAAAAATGTCGCATGTTTATCGGCGCTTGTTTTTATTTTGTGTTTAGCGATTGCGAGCGCCGTTTTGTCCCAAGACGCGCAAGTTGGTCTTCGCGAGGGTTTTACTAATCCTCCGGAAGGTTACGGAGAAGTTCCGTTTTGGTGGTGGACGGGTGAGAAACTTAATGTCGAACGGCTTAACTGGCAACTTGACGAACTGAAGAAAAACGGTATTTCGGGCGTTCAGGTAAATTACGCGCATCAGGACGTTCGCAACGACGTCCAGCCGAACTGGCTGACCTATCCGAACGAGCCTGAAGTTTTGACCGACGAATGGTTTGACGTCTTTGAGAAGGTCGCCGAACATTGTCGCGATTTAAATATGGGAGTAGGCTTAAGCGGATATACCCTCGACTGGCAGAATTCGCCCAACAACTTGTTCGACCGTTTGATTTACCACGACAAGGAGACTCAAAGTAGAACGCTTTACGTCGCGCGTAAGGCGAAGATCGGTTCCGGCGCGAGCTATTCTGAAGTTTTGACGTCCGACGATCTTGCGGCAAAAGAAAACGACGATTTAATTCAAGTCGTCGCGTATCCGTTTGACGAAGCCGGAAGACTTGACGCTACGAATTGTCAATCGCTGGACGTCGCGAACCTTTCTAACACGAAAGCGAAAACCGACTGCGAAATATGGATTTATCGAGCGAAACGCGTTCCTTGCACGCTCAATCCGATACATCCATACTCGGGCGCGAAAGTCGTTGAACGATTCTTTCAACCATTTGAGACGCGAGCGAAAAAAGCTCTTGGCGGGCAAGACGACGGGAAGTCGACGCTTGGACTCAATTATTTTTTCCAGGACGAATTGCAATTAGGCACGGGGGAAACGATTTGGACGGACGACGCGGCCCTGGAATTTGAAAAGCGCAAAGGGTATTCGTATTGGACGGCCGCGCCCGCGATGTTTGACGGAAACGTCGGATCGTTGGCTGAGAAGTACCGGCTCGACTATATGGACGTTCGCGTCAAACTCGCCGAAGAACGTTATTTCATACCTATTTATACCTGGAACGCTAGTCGCGGCAGAATTTACGCGTGCGACCCCGGCAGTCGAGGAAAGAATCCGTACGAATTTTGCGACTATTTCAGCGCGGTTCGCTGGTACACTGCTCCCGGGCATGACACGCCCGGCGGTCATGCCGATTTTATTAAGAACAAAGTTTCCTCGTCGATTGCTCATTTTTACAACCGACCTCGCGTTTGGCTCGAAGGGTATCACAGCTTTGGCTGGGGGGCCGAGCCGAAACAACTTTTCTTTGCGACCAATCAGAATTTCCTTTTTGGCGCGAACCTGCTTAATCTTCATGGCTTATATTACACGACTTACGGAGGTTATTGGGAATGGGCTCCTCCGTGTTATCATTTCCGACAGCCGTATTGGGCGACGTTCGGTTCATTTCTCAAATATTTCGAGCGTCTTTCATTCGCGCTCACTCGCGGCGTCGAACAAACGGACGTCGTCGTGCTTTATCCCGTTTCCGCGTATCAGTCGAAACTGGACGGGAACCGCGCCCGCGACATTGCTTTTGAGGCGGCGACGCGCGTGTTCAACGGCGGACGCGACGTTTTGTTCATCGACGACGAATCGATTCAACGCGCGGAGATTCGCGACGCCAAACTTTGCATCGCGGGGGGCGAGCATGGCGTGTTAATTCTTCCGTCGATGCAAGGGATTCGCTGGGAAACGCTTCGACAGGCTCTGAGATTATATCGGTCGGGCGGAACGGTGATCGCGCTCGATTCCGTTCCGATCGCATCCGATCGTTCGGGGCGCGACGACCCGGAACTTGTCGCTTGCGTTCGCGAACTTTTTGGCGTCGCGCCTGGCGAGGCGAAAGAGACGTCGATCGTTCGCAACGAATCGGGAGGCGTTGGAGCGTTCATTTCGTCGTTTGTCGAGACAAAACCTGACGAAGAGAGGGATAAAGTCGGCTCGCAAGGAACTATTTCTAAGAAACGCGTCTATCCAGGCGGTTTTTCCGGGCATTGGGTCTGGAGCGAGCAACTGAAAAAAGACGTGTATTTCAAATGGGTCGCGACGGGATTGTCGGACGCGCCGCGCGAGTATTTGGCGCGTTTCCTGTGCGATAATTCCGGAACACTGTATGTAAACGGAGAGAAGCTTTGCGACAACGCGGACTACGGATCCGGATGGACGGGTAAATTAACGTTGCGCGACGGCGACGTCGTAACGCTCGACGGACATGACGACGATTCCCCGAGGCGCGGTTCCGCCGGGATTTTTTTCGCGCTTTCCGACGGCGAAAAAACTCTTGTCACCGCCGAAGATTTTCGCTGTTCTTTCGAGAAACCGAGCGACGCTTGGCGGACGACCTCCAATGGTTTCGACGCGCTCGCGCAAGTCGACGTCGGGAACGTGCACGTTCTGCACCGAACAGGCGTGAACAGCGAGGCGGGCGGGCAAACCGCGGCTGTTACTCAACGCGACGATTCGCGTTTATGGGAGAGTTTTACCGAATTGATAACCTCCTATCCTCGCGAAGTTTTTGGCGCGAAAACAGGAGACGCCTGTTCGGTAATGAAACGAACGACGGACGACGCCGACTTCTACTTCGTTATGAAGGGAAAGAAAGGATCGGAGATAGCGTTTCGTTCTCAGGGAAAAGTTGAGTTTATGGATCCTTGGACGGGGACGTTCCGCGAGGCAGTCGGCGCGTATTTGCCGACGGAAGGAGAACTTGCGGGGACTACCGTCGTTCGTTGGCCGTATGCCGAAGACGAGGCGGGGCTTGTCGTTTTCTGGAAAAACGAAAAACCTAGCGTTGAATTGTCTTTCCTTGAGACGAACGCGGAGGATATTGATTCGCTTGCCGTCGACTCCGAAGGCGCTTGGCTTGCTCGCGCTTACGGTTCCGCCGGAGAAAAGACTTTGAAATTGACAACTTCGCGCGGGATTTCTCATACTCTGCGGGGCGTGGCGAAGAATGAACCGACGACTTTGACTCTTGACGGCGATTGGGGATTCGAATTGAAGCCCGCGCTCGACAACCGTTGGGGCGATTTCCGACTGCCGATTAACGAACTGGTTCTCGGCGCGGAAGCGCAACGTTTCGACGTCGACGGCGTCGGTAATTGCCTAAACGATTTTGGGCGCAAATTTCTGATTCTTGGTCCGCTTCCCAATGACGTCGACTTGAGCGAACTCGAAACGCGACTATCGAAGCTCGATCGCGTGGATCCAAGCGAGCCCATCAGTTTCAACGGCAGAAGTCGCGCATGGCGTCCGTATTCGTTCTCTTGGCGTTGGGGCGTTGAAGGAAACCCGGGCAGAGAAGGGTATCACGGATTAAAAGAGAAAATCGACTCGCGTTTTATTGGTCTTGGCGCGAAGAGCGAAGCGCATAACGAAACGATCTTTAAACCCGAAGAAGAAGGCTCGGTTTATTACCTATGGACGACGGTTGGCGCGATCCCCGTCGACAAGGAAGATTGCGCGACTCCCGTCGACGTTTACGTTTCCGGAGGAGCTCCAAGCGCCGTTTATCTTGCCGGGAAGAAATTGAGCGCGGATACGGAATTTTATATCGACGCGGCTAAAGACGCGCGAAAATCGCCGGTTCTCCTGCGTTACGATTCGTCGGGACGATACGCGTGTTGTTTCGTTCGGCGCCAATCGGGCGATCGTTCGCCGTCGCGCTTGATCGCGTTAGACGGCGCTGATTCCGGCGCGTTTAACGGTCTTGCCACAGGACTTCGCGAAGAAACGCCCGCGTTAGTCGACGCGTCGGACCGCGTTCCATTGTCGACGATCTGGTTTAACCTTCCCGGCGTCTTAGAGTACGACGTTTTGGGAGGAACGAATCGTCGAGCGACGCAACGCCTTTCGTTTATCGCTCCTCCTGGGCTGAAGACGTTGACTATACCGAGTTATGGAAGCGTCGAGTCGATCGAGATTAACGGTCAAGTTCCCGATTTCAACAAGAACGAGAGAATTGTTTCCGGGTCGGACTTCTGGCGGTTGACAAATAAAAAGGAGAACGGCGCTTTGGCGCGCGCCCCCGTCGTCGTCGCCGTTTTGGATATGGCTGAAGCGATCGAACGCGAATCGACCGTTTCGGTGACGATTAAACCACAACGAGACGGTGTTTACGACGGCGCGTTGTGTCCCGAACCAATTAGGCTCGACTGTAAGTCGGGCGTCGCGACTCTCGGCGACTGGAATTCGCGCGGAGTATTGGAGAATTATTCCGGAGCGGTTCTCTATACGAAGACGTTCGACTGGGACGGTAGAACGAGCGAGACCGGTCGAGCTGTTCTTGATCTTGGAAACGTTGGCGTGAGTTGTCGCGTTTGTTTAAACGGGAGGACGATTGGCGAATTGTCGACGCCTCCATGGACGCTCGACGTAACCGACCAACTTGCTTTGGGAGAAAACAAACTGGATGTTTTTGTATATAGCGCGCTGGCGAATTTCTATAAGAACATTCCGTCGCGTTACAAAGGCGTCGTTCCGTCGGGACTGATCGGTCCGGTCGTCGTTCGATTCGAACCGGCGATCGAACTTAAGGAATGACTGGCTGAAACGCTCTTCGACGCGAAAACCGCCGAATTCTCGGGGAGATTCGGCGGTTTTTAAAAGGAAAACGTCGCGAATTCTTCGCGTTTTATAATTGAACGCGTTCATTGCAGACGCGGCTGGGACAGAATTTCCACGAGTCTTTTTTTTGTTTTGCAAAGGACGACGATTCTCGCGAATATCTCTTCCGGTTTGCCGTTGGAAGGAAGCACTTTGCCGGGAGTTACGCCGATTTTTGAGCCGAGCGGAAGTTTGACTTGACGCGGCTCTCCGGAGAACGGGGTCGGCGTGAAAAAAACGCCGTCATCAGACTGAAGCCTTGCCGGATTATCAAACATGAACAACGGGACGTTCGCGACGTTGACGTCGGTGACGAGTCTTCCCGAGACGTCGATTCCTTGAACTTGTCCGTTTTTTTGCACGCGAATACGCTCGGCGCGTCCCGTCGGAACGACGCGACCGGGTTCAAGACTTAACTCGTAACTTCGATCGTCTCTCACAAGCGCCGGCGAGAGGAAATTGAGCTGATCGATTTGTTCGAAATCGCCCGCCTTGGTGTAGAAGATTTCTTTGGTGAGCGAATCGGTCACCTGGAAGAAAAATCTCTCGTCGGGAGCCATTGCCCAGTCGGAAGCAACCTCGTCGATCGGCTTGGGATTGTCGGTGGTAAAGAGGGCGGCGCCTTGTTGTTTCCAATTGATTTCTCTTCGTCCTATTACGTCGCGATTGAGTTCCGCGTCGATCCACAAGGGGCAGAGACGTTGAATTTCCGCGTCAAGCTGGGCGATCGTCGCGCGATGATTAGGTGATAGATTGAGCGATTCGAGATCGACGTCGGCGATACTGAGGACTTCGTCGAGCGCGCGAGTGACATCTCCATTGCTGGTATTTGGAACGGCTTCCGAAACGGTCGAACGCGGTTCTGGCATGATCAATTCCGCGCCCGGAACGCCCAGACCTTCGACGTCGATTTCCCTGGGCATAGGCGCTACTTCGTCGAGAGCGTTGGCAAACTCCCTAAAGAGCGGACGCGTTGAGATTTCCTCCATTTCTTCCCGCGTCAGTTCGTCGCCGGTCGGCAGACCAAAATTACCGTCAACGGGAGGAAGTTCGATAATATCGTCGTCGATAGTTACGGTTTCGTCGGCGAAGGCAGGATCCGGAATCGTTTCGTCGTCGACGGAGGAAGACGCGGGTATTGTTTCCAAGTCGCCTTCCTGGTTGTCGCTTGGATTCGTCGGCGTTACTTCTTCATTTGACTCTTCTTCGTTCTCGTCGGCGGATAGAACGAGCGGAAGCTCTTCTTCTTGCGGTTCTTCCGCCTGCGACAAACTCGTCGCGACGTAGCGATTTACAACGTCCAGTCCGGGATTACAAAGCCAGAACGTCGCCGTCGCAACAAGAGGAAGAACATAATTTCTTTTCAGCATCGCGCGTTCTCCTAATGTGCGCTTGTATGGGGATAAAAAACGACTTGATCGATGATTATTCTTGAACAAGTCCCATTTTAACCAGTTTCGCCAGCGCTTCGTCGCGTTCCCGACATCGCGAGAGACCTTGCCAGGAAGGATCGCCGCTTTTTATGAAATCGTCCAAAGACGCGGGAATTTTTCGAGTTGCGACAAGTCTCGCAATCGTTTCCTGTTCGAGTCTCGAAAGCGACTCCGACCGAAGCCGGTAGTCGACAAACGCCTCGTAAGCGCGCGGGAAGAGCGGTTTAATCAGCTCTTCGCCAATTATCGTCGCGTATTCGCGGATTTCCAGTTGCGCGTGTTCTTCCATGCGCAATTCCAGGAAATGGAACAAATTATGAAGATCGCATTTCCAATACGCCTGCGTGTACGTGGAGAGCGGAAGATCTTTTCGCGCCTGCTCTCTCGCGACGCCCGTTTGGACGCGCTTTTCGTACAACGAACGCGCGGCCTCTTGGAAACGTCGTTCTTCTTGAGTCAGATCTATCCCGACGGCGGGATCGAAATACCCCGCGCTCCCCTGGCGGTTGTTCGTCGCCTGCATTCGCCAAGCGTCCGGCTCGGTCGTTAGCGCGGAATCAATCGCGACGGAGTATCGCGTCGAGTATTCGTTGACCGACGCGGTTCTGTGTCTGATCCATTGTCGCCAAGCGTCCATCGGCGCGCGGACAAGCAATTTAATTTCGGCCATTTCAAAGGGGGTTGTATGTCGGTGACGCATAAGGTAGCGAATCAAAGTTCGGTCGTCGGAGACGGATTTTGTTCCCTCGCCGTAACTGACGCGCGCCGCTTGAACGATGGAATCGTCGGAGCCCATCACGTCGACGAGACAAACGAAGCCGTCGTTTAAGACGGGAAATTTTTTCCACCTCAACATTTTCAACGCTTCTTGATTCGACGCCATTTCTTTTCCTTTGTTTTGGTATTGGATAGTTCGATAAAAGCCGCGCAAAGACTTTTACGTCTAAAGCTCAAAGCGAATCGATCGCTTTAAGAAGCTCGGATTTCGTATAAAGTCCGCAGAGAACGATTGGTTTATCGGGGTTCTTTGGCGAGAAGAGCATAAGGATAGGCACTTGGCGCGCGCCGTTGGCGTCGAGGAGTTCGTTAATCGCGAGAACGTCCGGCGTCTTAGCGTCCTGATTTGTCCAGTCGGCGGTCAGAGTGAGCGCGTTTTTTTCGTCGAATTTCGCCTCTATTTCCGGAGAGCGCAACACAGTTTTTTCCAGGAACTTGCAGTTCATGCACCAGTCGGCGGTAAAATCGACGGCGACGATTCGTCCCCGCGCAAGTTCGCGGTCGAGCGTTTCCCTGTCAAAAAGCGCCCAGCGGTCTTGTTGGCGTCGTTCGAGCTTACCGTCGCGTTCTGCGCGAATCGCCCAGCGGAGCGCTTTGTCGGAACTTGCGTTTTGCAAGTTGGTCTGAATTGGGTTGCCGGGAAAGTTAAAGGAAAAAACGACAACGATTGCAAGGACGACGAGCGAGACGATCCACCCTTTGATTTTTTTTCCTGGATTCTCAATTTCCCATTGGTTGCGTCCTATGTTCCAGCACGCGAACCAGAGCGCGAAAAGACATGCGATCGAAGGAAGGAGATATTCGAGCGGCGCCGAATAAAGAATCCATAAAACCGCGATTAGGAGGAAATAGCCCATAACTTTGCGGAACGTTTCCATCCATTCGCCCGGCTTCGGGAAGAATTTCAGTAGTTCGGGAAACGCGCCTGCGAATAGGAAAGGCGACGCCATGCCCAGTCCAATGACCAGGTAGACGAAAAAGACGATTTCAAACGGCTGCCGACTCGCCCAATTAAGGGTCGGACTCAGCAACGGCGCGCCGCAGGGGATCGCGAGAAGAGTTGTGACAACCCCCTTGAAAACTGCTCCGACCGGTCCTTCTTTTGACGAAAGTTCCGACGATTTTTTTCCTCCGAGGAACGCGGGCGTCCGCAGTTCCCACACGCCCATAAGACTGAGCGCCATAACGAACACGATCGCGCTCATAAGAACCTGGAAAAGCGCGCGCGTGAACAGACTGCTTAGTCCGGAAACAAAGCAAGCCAGAATCCCAAAAACAATCAACACGCCAAACGTATACCAGACGTTGAGCATAAACGCGCTCGCGCGACTGCGCCCCGCCTGCTCGAAGAAGGAGAGAATCTTTAAACCGACGACGGGAAGAACGCAAGGAGTGACGTTCAAAATAAGCCCTCCAAGAAACGCGGCGATCAGCAGGAAGAAAACGCTTTTGCCGTCGTAGCTTGTCTTGACCTCGTCAGCGAGCGATTCGCCGCCTTCTTTTTCGTTTTTCCGGACGCTTTCGCTCTCGCTTGCGGACAATACTCCGGGCGTTTCGTTTACCGTTGTAGGAACGGCGTTATTCTTTGCGATAAGTTTTTCGGCGGCGCTCAGAATTTCGGCGACGTCTTTTTCGGCGAATTTAGCGTCGAATTTTTCTTGTTGAGGGAAACATGAGCCTCCTTCGCCTTCCGAACACGCGAGCGCGTCGACGATTCCGGCGATAGTGAGGACGCTTAAATCTACGTTCGAGTCGGCGTAAATCGGCGCGATCCAATCGACTTTGCCAAAGAGCTCTTGAAGCTCCGCCCCTAGTTCGTCTTTCGCGGTCGTCCACTCCTTGGCGAGTCGGATTTCACCGAGCGCCACGTCCGGAGAATTGATTTCAATCTTGTCGAACTTGGTCGGCAATCCGCCTTCCCCCTGCGTTGGCGCGTAGATATGCCATCCATCCGCAACAGTCGTTTGAATAGCAAGAAAGCCGATTGGCGCGGAGTCTTGATTCCTCCAGAGATTGCCGACTTCTTCCGGCGCTTTGACGATCCATGCGTTGACGCTCAGCGTTTTGGTTGAAACGTCGTCGCCAAAAGACAGCCCCGCGCCAAAATTCCTGGGCGAAAAAGAAAAAGGAGCGTCGGAGCCCGATTCTCCAAAAAAATCTTGCGCGTAGGACGCGCAGATTCCCGCCAGTAACGCGACGAGCAGGAGCGCCGCTGAGAAAAACGACTTTTGATACAACATGGGATTTTCCGAGGAATGGTTATTTTTCGCGTCAGTCGTTATAAACGTCGCTCGCTTATTTTCCCAAAAAACGCGACACGACGCGCAAACGGTAATTCGCGCGCGTTGCCTGCAAACGACGGAGCCTCGACGCGCCCATATTATAGCAGAAAAAGCGACGAGTAGAAGATCAAAAGGGATATGACGAGCCCCGAATAACGAGAATGTCGGGGCAAAAACGTTTGACGCGGAGGACGTTTTACGCGGCTTCTCGCATTTTTTTCAATTCGTCTCTTTGGAGCCGGATCGTTTCAAGGGTCCTGTGAGAACGTTCTTCAAAGAGCCGTTCTTTTTCGTCGATTTCCGCCTGAGCGGCAAGCAAACGGAGTCCCGTTTGTCGAGCTTCCGCTCGTTCCCGGGCGAGTCGAGATTCTTGAGTTTCGAGTTCGCGCTTTTTTTCCAAGAGCGCTTTTTCTCTCGTTCTGAGGTTGGCGGTCAATTCGGCGATTTTTCTTTCGCGAGCCTCTAACGCGTCGGCGATGTTTGCCAATTCATCGGCGGTTTGTTCTAGTTGCGCCGGGTTGGACGACTCCTGTCGAACGACGACGCCCGAGTCTTCGGACTGTTGGCGCATTAGCGTTTCAAACGCTGCAATTCTCGCGTTTAACGAGCTTTCTCGACGTTCAAGTTCTTCGGGAGGAAGGGATGGAGTCAATTCGACTGACGTCGATTTAGTTTTCCATGGCGTAAAACTGCGGAGTGTGAACATTTTTTGTATTTCATTTTTTCGGAGGAACAACGCGCTCGCAGACGGCGCTATCAACTAGTTCGACAGAAAGAGCCTGGATAATTAGTTTTTATGATAAAAACGTTAAAGATAATTCGGCAAGAAAAATCAATAAAAGCGTCGACGCG
>CAMZEO010000073.1 GCA_947305735.1 uncultured Planctomycetales bacterium
AAAAAACGACGGCGGTCAAACTTCTTCGGAAAGGGTGGTCGATCGAAGATATTGCGGATTTTTTAGACGTTTCAACCGTCGACGCGGAAATTTGGCTTGCCGAGAAAACGCGGAATTGAAAAGAAGGCGCAAGGAGCAAAACGCGCGCGAACGCGACGTTCGGCGCCATAAAAAGCGGATTGTAATAACCGCGACGCTTTGCCAAAGGCCGTAGACGGAGCTCGTTAAACATGCGATTTACAGGAAAAAGCAAATGAAAGAGCAGATTGTATGCGAATACAACGCCGACGACGTTCGCGAACGTATTAAGAAACGAATCGGCGACGGCTGGTTCGTCGTTTCAATGTGCAGGATTTCTGATTATTATATTCTAGTCGTATTCGAAAGAGAAATACGGAAAACGTCGGGAACCCCCTAAAAACACAATCGTCCTTTGTTACGGTAACTGGCGCGTCGCCCGCGTTCCGGAAAACGAACGAAGGAAACGCGTTTTTTATCGTTTTCAACGAACGAGTCGTAGTTAGGGAAGACTGTCGAAAAAAAGAAGTTCGAACAAGTCGAAACTTGCTCGAACTCCTTGAATAAGAAACTATGCGCGGCGAGAACCAACGCCGCGCTTTTCATTTTCAAACGTTAACCCATTTGCGTTCGGCAAACGACCGGTCGATCGCGTCGAGAACGCGCTGAACCTTCACGCCGTCTTCAAACGACGGAACGTGCGGACGACCCTCCGCGATCGCCCTGACCAAATTGGCGACTTCCAACACAAACGTGTCGGCGTACCCGATTCCGTGCCCCTGCGGCCACGGTCCGCCCCCGTAAGGATGCCCGTCGTCGGTCGCGTTGATCTTCACAAATCCCTGAGTTTCTTTTGATTCCGTCTTGTCGCAGAAGAGCAGATAGTTCTGATCTTCGAAATCCCAGTAGACGGAGCCTTTGGAGCCGTTGATCTCGATGCAGTTGTGGTTTTTTCTACCGCCGGCGAAACGCGTCGCCTCGAAATTGCCGGTCGCGCCGTTGTCGAATTCGCAAATGAATTGCGCGACGTCGTCGACGGTAACGTCGCCCATTTCGGCGTCAGGCTCGTTCGAGACGGGGCGTTTTTTCACGAACGTCTTGAGTTGCGCGACTAGCGAGACGATCTCGCCGCCCGTGATAAAGCGCGACAAGTCGATCGAGTGCGAGCCGAGGTCGCCGAGCGCGCCGGAGCCCGCGAGCTCCTTTTTGAACCGCCAGACCATCGGTCCTTTTTCGTCCCAGTCCTGCGCGTAACGCGCGTGCACGTGGTAGATTTCGCCGATTCGACCTTCGTCGACAAGCCGTTTAGCCAGCGCGGTCGCGGGGGTGAATCGGTACGAGAACCCGCACGCGGAGATCACGTTGTTTTTCTTCGCCGCTTCCCACATCGCTTCCGCAGACGCCAGGTCGTTGGCCAGCGGTTTTTCGCAAAGGACGTGTTTGCCGTGTTCCGCCGCCGCGATCGCCATGTCCCTGTGAAGAAAGCCGGGAGACGCGACGCTGATCAGGTCGATATCGTCGCGCGCGACCAATTTTCGCCAGTCGGTCTCGATTTCTTTCCAACCGAATTTGTCGGCGAATTTCCGAAGATTTTCCTCCGTGTCTTTCGCGCAAAGGCAGACCATTTCGATATTAGCGGGCAGATCGTACCAGATTCCCGCGTTGCGGTACGCGTTGGAGTGCGCGACGCCCATGAACTGGTGTCCGATAAGCCCGACGCGAATCGTTTTCTTTGTCATTGTTCGTTCTTAACCTTTCGATAAGCTTCTTCAAATTGCCGCGCTACCGCTTCGATCTCTTCGTCCGTCGAAAGAACGTTCACGCCGAACCCAGCGCCAAGACCCGCGTCGACCACGCCGACGCTCAGCGCGATCGTTCGCGACATGAGATCGTCGGTGCGCGGATACGCGCCGTAACCGTAAGGCTGACCGTGTTCTTTGAGGAACGCGTTGATATGGTCCATGTTCGAATAGACGTGCCAGCCGCTGTCCTGAATCGGACCGGTTCCGAGCAACGCGCCGATCTTCTTCGTTTCCTCGGCGGAGTCCAAAACGACGACGCAAACCGCGGCGCTTTCCCCGCGCTCGTCGTTGAGAACGCGGAATTTCAACCCCGGTATCTGGGACAAATAGCCCTTGAACTTGTCTTTGACGTAGTGAAGCCTCGTCACAAGCGCGGGCAATTTCGCCAATTGCGCGAGCGCGAACGCTGCGGTTACTTCGTTCGAGCGGAAATTGATTCCGATGATTCCGAGATTCTTCGTCCCTTCGCGTTCGGACGGCGTTCCCTGATGATGGAATTCAAACGCGCGTTCGTAGTATTCCGCGTCGTTCGTAACGACCATGCCCCCTTCGCCGGTGGTGATCGTCTTAAAGAAGTTCAGCGACATCGCGCCGACGTCGCCGATCGTGCCCGCGTTCTTTCCGCGATACGTCGCGCCTACCGCCTGGCAGGAATCTTCGACGACCTTGAGTCCATGTTCCCTGGCGATATCGAGAATCGCCTCCATATTCGCTGGATTGCCGAGCATATGGACGGGCAGAATCGCCTTGGTTTTCGGCGTGATTTTCTTCCTGATTTCTTCCGGATCAATCGTCAGACTGTCGTCGACTTCCGTAAGAACCGGAACGCCGCCGAGGAAGATAACCGAAGTATACGTCGCGAGATACGTATATGCCGGAACGATCACTTCGTCTCCCGGCTTGATTCCAATCGCGAAGAGCGACGAGAGCAGGGACGCCGTGCCCGACGTCGTCGCGAGCGCGTAGCCGCAGTGGAACTGCTTTTCAACTTCGCGTTCGAGTTCCGCCGTCTTCTGTAAGAATTTAGGATTGTTGACGTCGCCGAAGCGGAAGAGGTATTGCGAATCTAAAACTTCCGCGATCGCCTTCTTTTCTTCTTCGCCAACCCAAAAAGCTCCTGGACCGGGCATTTTGTTCTCCTTATGTCAAAATCGATGATAATTAGCGCGCTGATAAATTCTTATTGACGTTCGCAAGTCCAGACGCCCGCGACCTGACGATATTGCGGAAGCGGATGTTCCAGGAACGTGCGGCCCCAGCGAACCGACGGACGAAACGCTTCCGCGTATTTGCATCCGGCTTGGAATCCGCGGAACGACGCGGGCCCTTTCAAAAAGCCCGACATGTCGGTGCCGTAAATGTCGATCATCCATTGTTTTTGGCTCTCGTGTTTCGAGACCATTTCGACTTTCGTGTCGAACGTTTCGGTTATGTCGACGTAGAACATCGGCTCGAATCCGACGCCCGCGGGCGTGTCCATATAGTAGACGAGCGGAATTTGCTTTTTGGTCGGCGGCGTTTTCGTCTTAATGAGCGGAATCGACGCCATGTGAACGCAGTCGTCGACGATTTGAGAAGACGTCGAATGGTCGGGGTTGTAGTCGCGAGTCCAGTGGCAGAAAACGACGTCGGGGTCGGCGATCCGAAACGCTTCGATGAAGGCAAGTCGCGTTTCGCGCGAATCAAACAGGAATTCGTCGTCAAAGTCGAGCATAATCAGCTTCGCGCCGACGACCGCGGCGCCCGCTTCCGCTTCTTTGCGGCGAATCGCCTTGATTTCTTCCATCGTATGGTTGGATGAGCCGATATTACCGCTCGTCGCGACGCAGAAAAACACGTTCGCGCCCATTTTAGAATACAAAGCGGCGGTCCCGCCGGCGTAAGTTTCAATGTCGTCCGGATGAGCCCCGACAAATAATACGTTCATCGATGAATTCCTCATGAAAACGTCGCCAAAGCGACTTATAAAAAGTGAAGTCGAAGACAAAAGTCCCCGCCGCGCGTCGCAACATTACGACCGCTCCTTCAGTATAATTATTCAAGAATCGGAATGCAAGCGATTTTGAAAAATTTGAGATTTCGGAGTCGATTCGACGTCAGACGAACGACGTCTTACACGTTCGGTTTTTTTCAGACGAAACAAGCGCGTCAAACGGGATGTTGTTGATTTAGCGTCAGATTTCGGTATAATAAGGGCAGTCAAGAGTCGACGGCGTCGAAAATGTGGAAAAGGAAATCGTTATGGAACCAGAGCGTCGCGTTAGTAGCGTTCAGTTGTATCAGGATCGCTGTTTCCGCGCAATTTTCGGAAGCGAAGACGCGAAGGGAGCGCTGCTTGGACTCTTGAATTCAATTCTCGCCGCGGCGAAACGCCCGCGCGCGGCGGATTTAACGTTGACGAATCCGTTTCTTCCGCCGAAAAATCCAAATGATAAGTCTCCAATTTTGGATATTCGGGCCGTCGATGAGAACGGTCGGCTCTTCGACATCGAAATGCAGGTTTGTCGCGAGCCGGGCTTTTTAAAAAGAGCGTTGTATTACTTGTCGAAAGCCCACTCGAGTTCTCAGAAAATTGGGGAAGGGTATCATAAGGTAGCGCCGACAATCAGCGTATGGATCACCGGTTTTCCGCTTAATCCCAGGAAACCCAATTTGTGGTTTGACGCATGGAGCATGCGTTCTGAATTTGAATCGGGCGAGGGTTCGGAAGACTTAACGATGATATTTCTCCAACTGCCGTTACATGGAGAGGTTCCCGTCGGAATTAACGATTTTAACCTGGACAAATGGGCCGAGATTCTTTCGCGCTACTGGTCGATTACCGACGAGGAGTGGACGGTATTGGAATTAACGGTTCAAGGCGTAAAAGAATTGAGGGAAATAATGAGCGAATTTGTTGGAAGCGATTTGGAACGGTATCTAATCGAGGCCGAAGAAGATTTTAACGCAAGAATAGCCGATATACGGCAAGTGGAAAGAGAAGAAGGTCGAGAAGAAGGTCGCGAAGAAGGTCGCGAAGAAGGCGCCCTCAACGAGAAAAAGAAGACGGCTGCCAAGCTGTTTCGAATGGGATGGTCAATCGAAGAAATTGCGAAATTTTGCGGAGTCCCAACCGTCGACGTGGAAATCTGGCTTGCCGATAAAACGTAAATTTGAAACGATGACGCCAACTCGCAAATTCCAATAACGCCGTCGGGTAGGAACCAACGGTTCAAGGCGTAAAAGAATTGAGGGAAATAATGAGCGAATTTGTTGGAAGCGATTTGGAACGGTATCTAATCGAGGCCGAAGAAGATTTTAACGCAAGAATCGCCGATATACGACACATGGAAAGAGAAGAAGGGCGTGAAGAAGGCGTCCTCGACGAGAAAAAAAAGACGGCGGCCAAACTTCTTCGGAAGGGATGGTCGATTGAAGAAATAGCGGAATTTTTAGCAGTTTCAACCGTCGACGTGGAAATCTGGCTTGCCGATGAAACGCGGAACTGAAGCGTAAGACGCCAAAAACGACCCTCTCGACAAAAAAGACGCCGAAACAGTCGCCTTCGTCGATGATTGTCGATACGGAGCGCCAAAGATTCCGTTATTAACCGACGTAAAGACGGTAAGATTTGCGAGACGCGGATCAATCGTCGAAATCAAAATCGAAATCGTCGTCATAGTCTGCGTCGTTGTCGTTGTCGTCGCTGTCATTGTCATTATCGTTGGAGTCGTTGTCTGAGAGAGCCATTCTGGCCATATTCAAATCGATAGTGTTCTTAAATTTCTCCAGGCGCACGCCCAACGGTTCGTTCAACTTCTTTACCTTGTCGGTATCGATTAGACGCAATAGACGTTGCAATAGATACTCCAACAGATACCATATTATGGCTATTATGAAAATCAACGGACGCCACATCACATAAAAAAAACATAAAATAAGCAAAAAATCTTTCATGGTTTTCTCCTTATTTTTTTGTTATTCTGATTAAAATGCGCCTGCATAGAATAACGTCCAAAAACAGAACAACGTTTTGTCATAAAACGCGCCGTTTCAATCGTTCATCTCTCTCCAACCTCGCCGATTTCAGGCAATGATCCGCTGTAAACGCAACCGCAAACGCCGCGCGTCGCGCATTGATCGCGCGTTTCCGTCGCGAGCGGAAGACGCGACGTTACGTTTTTAAAGCCGCGTAAGAAGTTGGCGCGAATCGAGTTCTTGTCGTTGAGCGTCCAGACGGAGACGTCGAGATTATTTTCCGCGAGCCATTCGGCGACTTCGTCGGTAATGGCGGCGTAGTGAGAGTTGACGGTCAGACGCGGCAGTTCGAGCGCGCGAACGCGCTCTAAAAACGACTCGGATTTTTTAGCAAGTTCGTCGTACGACGCGAGCCTGTCCGGATTCATCCAGAAATCGAGGCCTCGTTCGACGGCGCCGCGTATGAGCTCCTTATTGGCGAGGACGGTCTCGTATTCGGAGTCCCCCGCCATAATTACGCGCCCGTATGGAAACTTAACGGCGTCTAGAAGTTCGAGTTCCTTACGAAAAAGCCCGTCTTTTTTCGCGTCAAGTTGAATCTTCGTTTGACGCGCGACTTCCGGATCGAATTCGTCGGCGTCGTAGTCGTCGGGAAGTTCGCCCATAAGAATCCGCAGAACCGTTTCGAGCGCGGGATCGGACTTTTGGGGCTTGTTATGCGTAATGACCAGAACTCCGTCCGCGTTGGGCTGAACGTCGACTTCAATAACGTCGGGCCGATACTTGAGCGCTTTGACAATATTTGCGACGGTATTGTCCTCCGACTTGTCGGACGCGCCTTTGGGCGCCGCAAATCCGGCGTGCGCCGTGACAAGTTTTGGAAGCGCGTTTGAGCGAATCGCGCCCGTTCGACCGATCATCGCCCCGACCGCGCCGCGCGGCGAACGTTCGTCGTTGATATCGCCCTGAAATTCGCAGTAGAAGACGATTCCCTCGCTGTAGCCCGCGAGTCCGCCGATCGACGCGCCCGACGGAGTCGACGCGCCGACGACTATCTTGACGCGACTCTCGACGTCGCAAATCGTCCCTCCGAGCAAGCGTCCCGCGACTCCGCCCGCCGCTTTCGTTGCGCTTGTCGTCGTTATTCGCCCTGAAATCTCGAGTTTTCGGACGCGTCCCGACTCTCCGATTTGCGCGAATAACCCGATTGAATCGCACGAGTCGGACTCAACGCTCGTCAAAGCGATTTCCCTGCCGTTTCCGTCGAGCGTTCCGGCAAAGGGCGTCGTTTGACAAAGGGGCGTCCACGTTCCTTCGAGCGTAAGATCGTTTTCGAGTCGATAATACGCGTTCGGCGCGTTTTCGATCGCGCGCAACTGCTCGGAGGTTGAGATAAGGTAAGGCGTCGCCGCCGTTCCCTCGCCGACAAGCGTCGGCGTTTGCGTTTCCTGCGCGTCGACGCCAATCGACGAAAACGCAAACAAAACGAAAAGAAGCGGGAACAAAAGAGGTTGGCGCGACATAACGATTCCTTTCATACGAAGGAGCGACTTGAAACTCGCCGGAAGCGCGACGACCCGACGTCGTTCGACGCCTCGATTATACCGGAAACGCGAGACGGGCGCAAGTCGCGGCTTTATGAACCCGACGTCGTCGCGTATACCGCAAAAAGAAACGCCTCCCCCGGCGCGCGTTAAAAGCTTCGGGGGAGGCGTGTTACGTTCTTACGAAAAATCGAGACTTCCGGTTTTAGCGTCGTTTACTCCAAATCGGGTCCTTCGATTCGTTCGCCGCGTTGTTGACGAGCCTGGTCTTCCGGATTGAACGTGCCGTAGAACAGGGCGTTCAGATCCTGCCAGACGTTCAGACGCTCCCATTCTTCCGGCGTCAGTTTGACGTCGTAATGGCCGTCTTGAATGAGTTTCGTCAACTTGCTCGGACGAGAGCCGAATCGATCCGGCTCGGTTCGCGGTTCGTAATTACCTTCCGGATTGCCCCAGGCTGTGTACGGAACGATCGGCGTCAACGCTTCGTACGCCTTCGTGTAACGTTCCGTCGGCGTTCCGGTTAAGTCGAAACCTCCCTCCGCTTTTTCGGCGTTGTGACAGGAGACGCAAGCGCGATCAAGGACGGGCTGAACCAGAATCGGGAACGAAAGCGGCTTCGAACCGTCGGGTCCCGGCGCGATTTGCGCCGGCTTCTTCGTCGACGCGATCGTTTTGACGCTCGGAACGGCCGTCGTTCGATCTTCGTGACATCCGACGCAACTGGCCGCCTCGCCCGGTTGCAGGTAGACGAGCGAGCGCATTCCCTGAACCATGCGACCGTTCTCGTCGAGCGCTTGGAACAGAATCGGGGTCTTGGCGGGAGCTTCGAAGAACGCCGAGCCGTCTTCTTCGACGGGAACGGTTCCAAGGAGCTGTTTGCCCGGCGACGCGTTAGCGACTCCAACCATCGGACTATTCGCGTTAGGCGTCGTTTTCGGCAACACCTGAACGATTCGAAGCGCCTTGATCTTCGCCGGAATCTCATGCGGCCAGCTTTCGTAAACGTTCTGCAGGAAGAACGTTCCGGTCGGTTTTTCGGCGGTCGCTCGCGTTTCGTCGAGCGTCGACGCGGTCGTCGGCGGAATCGGACGCGGTCGAACAGGGATCGCCCAGATACTCGAGATGTTCGGGTCTCGATAGATCAATTCCCGGTTTCCGAACGCGTCGCAATAGTAGATTCCGAATTGGTTTGGAATGTTCGGACCCGCTTCTCCGATGAGCTTGTCGAACGAATACGACGCGACGAAATATTTTTCGGCGAGCGGGAAGGGCGACTTGAAGCAGTGAGTCGGCCAACGGCGCTCTTCCGGCGTTTGTTCCGCGCGTTCGGCCTCGCGGACCGCTTGCCAGTAGCCGGTTGGAGTATGATCGAAGTCGGCCTGGAACGGCGGCATAGGAACGTAAGGCAACGGCGACTCGCCTTCCGGGAAACGAACGTCCGGGGTCAGACGCGTCACCGGCTCGACGCCGTCGACGTCTTTCGAACCGTCGATCAAAACGACGCTTCCCGCGCTCATCGCGTGATGCGGCCCGCCGACAGCGATAATTTTACCGGATCCCGGAACAGCCTTAGGCTCCCACATCCCCGGCGGGTTGAAGGTGTTGTTGCCGTAGAACGCCTGAACGTCCGTTCCGTCCTGACGCGTCGTCCAAAGTTGCTGATAGTAAACGGCGTCGCGGTCGACGTAATCCCAACGCGTGTACAAAACGCGACCGTCGCGCATGAGCGTCGGGAACCATTCGTTCGTCTCGTGGAACGAGATTGGACGCGGGTTCGAGCCGTCGCCGCCGCAACGCGCGAGCGTGTAGACGTAACACGGCCCGGCGCCGCAACGGTGGAAACCGCCGCGCCGCGTCGAGCAGAAGATCAGATCGCCGTCAGGAAGAACGGTGGGCGAGAAGTCGTCGAAGTCGCCGTCGGTCAGACGGGTCGCGTCGGCGCCGTCGACGTTTGTCTTATACAGGTGATAGCGGCGATCCATCGTCGCGGGATCGCGCCAGGCGACCGGGGACGTCGGGACGTCGCAGAACGCGAAGTACAGATCGGAGCCGTCGAACGAAAGTTCCGGCGTCATAAACGCGCCTTGCGGCAAGTTTTTCGGCGTTATGTCGCGCGTCTTCATCGACTTTCCGGGCTCGTCGAGGCGGAAAATTCCCCCGCCGGGGCGCGCGCAATATCCGTAAACTTGCGTCAGCTGATGGCTCATCAGAGTCGGCGCGTGTTTGACGAACACGAGCGAGTCGATTTGGAAGTACGGGGCGTCCAACAACATCTGGCGCTTGAACGTTCGCGCGTCGAGCCAAAGCTTTTCGGCGGCGGCTTCGTCGTTCGATTGCGAGAGGTCGGCGAACCGTTTTTCGAACTCGTCCCACGCGGCGCGATATCCGTCGAGCTTTTCGCCGAGCGCTTCAAAATTGTCGACGATCTTTTCGTCGTAAGGCGCGAGATTTTCGAACGAACCGTCGCCGAGCGTCGTCGTCAGGTCGTCGATAAGCGCGCGTCCCTGCGGGAGGCGAAGCCCGAGCGCTTCGCGATAGGAGCGCGGTTCGCGTTCCGTCCCGATTCCGTCCTGCATTTTCCAGTCCCAAACGACAAGCGCGTCGGCGAGCGCCGGGCGAAAGTCGGGGGACGTGTCGATCTTTTCGAGCGCCTGCGGCTTGCGCGTCGGTTCGAGCGAAAACGCCGCGGCGGTCATATAGCGGAAATCGGCAATCTCGACGGCGCAAGATTCGTTCGCCGCGTCAAAATTCGGCGCGGTAATCGTTAAAACGAGTTCCGAATCGGCGGCGGCGAACGACGCCTCGACGCGACCCGCGCTTTCCGTCGATTCGACGTCGGCGCCCGCGCGCGTCCAGACGACGGTCGCGGGCGCGGCGCCAATTTGTTTAACGGCGCAACTTGCGGTAGCGGCGTTTTTGACGGTTTCAGCCGGAATCGTTAGCGAAATCGACGAGCCGGGGTTAAGATCGGCGACGAGTCGATAGTTTGGAGTTTGCTCGACGCCCGCTTTGGGGAAGCCGAGAAGAAGAACTTGCGAACCGGTCGGACCCGCGTTGTAAAACCAGCTGCCGGCGATCGTTCCAAAGGAAGGCAAGACGGGAACCCCGTCTATGGAAACAATCACCTTTTCCGAGTCTTCAGGCGTTTGGTCCTCCGCGTTGCAAGCGCAAGCCGCAACGCTTCCTAAAACAAGAGTCAGCGCGCCTATTAGCAGGTTTGCCTTTCGATAAAGACGAATCGCCATAACAATCTCCTTATTAGCGTATTAAGTCAAGTCTACGTTTAAACAATTATTTCTTCGCCGTCCTTGAATCCAGTTCTTTAAACACAAATTCGAACGCTTGCCACGACTCGTCGTAGGGAGTCAGATGACCGATATCGGCGCGTTCAATTAAGAGAACGGTTCCGCCGATCTTTCGAATAGTTTCGGCAAGTCGTCGAGCGCTGTCCGGCTGGACGACCGTATCAAGCGAACCAAGCGTTATCGCAATCGGAATATTCAAAAAATTCTCCGGATAATATTCCGCGCTCCTTTTCTTATATTCCAGGGGAACTTCGGACTTAGAACCTCCAAAAGACGCGGAGATCGCGTCCTGAAAATTTTCATATTCCAGGTGATTGGCCGTTCCGTTCATTGAAACGGCTCCGTCTATCAATTCGGGATGAAGCGCGGCAAACGTAAACGTCGACGATCCGCCCATCGACGCGCCCGAGAGAACGACGCGATCATACTTTCGTTTAGACTTCTGATCTTCAAGAATCGACAAGAGATCTCTTTCCCCTTCCGGTCCCATCCAGGAGGTTATAGAACCGTAATTGGGAGAAATCACAACGGAGTTATGCGTCTTCGCAAAGTCGTTAGTCGCCCTGAATTCGTTATGAGCGCCGGTAAAGATTTGTCCGCATTCGGAACCATGTCCATGCAACGCGACGATAAGCGTCGTCGTTTTATTGGGGTCGAACGTCTCCGGAACATATTCGTAGTAGAATTCTTTCGCGCCGTCTTCAGACTCAAACTCAATAAGAGTCGCGTCAATCGGACCGGACTGCGGTTCCATAGCGAAAATCGGAAAAGCGTTGGAAAACGCCAAAAGCGCCGACGCGACTAACGACAAACGAAAAATATTTTGAATTGCTCTGGTAATCATTGGAATTTCATTGTGAATTGAGGAAAAAACGGAGAATTGGACGAAGACCTTCAGCGCGCGCCGGGGATCCCGTTGACGAGCTCCTCTTTAACCGCCGCGCCGAGTTCGAACGTAAACGTTTTTTCGCCGTCCGACTTAACCTCGAGCGTTAATTCGCCCGGCGTTCCGTATTTGAGGTCGACGACGCTGAAGTTTTTCGTCTCGGGAATCTCCTGGCCCGGCATGGCTCCTGGAACCATATTGCCGGTTTCCTCGGTAATTTGCTTAGAGACGGTGACGTCGTACGTCCCGGCGGGCGTCCCCTGAAACTTTCCGCGCGTTCGCGGCTCGCAAATCCCGTTGTCGTCCGAGACTCCGCCCGACGGATACTTCGAGTTATTGTCCGTCGGAATTAAATTGACGAGCGCGCCGGCAAGCGGTTGGCCTTCTTGCGTCAATACGATTTTGATCTTGATCAATTTGGGCATATCGGACGGCCGATTGTTCTTTTGACAGCCGAACGACGGGAGAAAAAGGGCGACAACGAGCGCTGTCGTCGCCGCGCGAACCCAAGTCGAATAATTATTGAAAGACGTCCGCATTATCTATTCCTCTACCAATGGCGAAATAAAATTGCCGAACCGCAGCCGTCGACGGTCGGCTCGGCGAAAAAAACGACGGCGCGGTTACAACGATACGGTTTCGCCGCACGCGGGCGTGCCCATCGCCCCCCAAACGCCGTAAGGACTCGCCATCGTAACGCCCGGTTCGACCCATTGGGACGGGTTGCCCGCGTCGACCGTTTCGCTGACGAAACGAACCGAACCGTCGACCATCGCGACGTTGACGCCGCCGCTGTGTCGACTGTTCGCCGAAATAACGCCCCAGCAACCGGGGTTCGCGATGCCGTCGGTAATCGTTCCGCAAGACGGCGAGTTCGGCGGCAAGACGGAAGTATAGCCGGAGGCGAAAAGACGACCGTCGCTCATAATCTTAGCGCGGTTATTGACGCTTCCCGAAATTAGTTGGTTCGGATTGTTCGGCGAAATCGCGCCGTTGAGGCAAAGACTCGGACGCGCGTAATTACCGGGCGTGTCGTGCGTCATCGTGACGCCGTTCGTAATGCCGCCGTAAACGTCGAGGCTGTTGTCGCCCGGACCGCAGGATTCGGAAATCGCCGCCGTCGAACTCGTTCCGTCGACGCAAGCGGAAAGCGGTTTCCATTGGTCGACGGTAAAGAGCGTTCGGGAACCGACTTTAAGACCCGCGTACAGGAGCTGACGGTCGTTAATGTCGACGCAGTACCCGGAGTCGCCGCGGCAAAGCATAATGTTCGTTCGCGCGTTGTTTTGAAAATACGGTTCGCGAGCGTACGGATCGGACGGGCAAATGAGCGTCGGAATAACGCCTTCGAAGCCGACTTGACCGCCGAGGGACATCGCCCATCCGCCGGAAACTGTCGCCGCGTAACTCGTTATCGCGTCCCAACGCGCCTGTTGCTCCATAAACGGGAGCATAACGCAAGCCGCGCTCATGACGCCGCCGGTCGCCCCGCTCGCGTACCAGCAACCGACGTTCGGCGCCTCCAGTCCCTTGAACGTGCAACGCGCCGCCGGGAGCGCGTTGTTGACGTCGTGATAGTTGTGCATCGACAACATAAACTGCTTCATGTTGTTGGTGCATTGCATTCGACGCGCCGCCTCTCGAGCCGCTTGAACGGCGGGAAGAAGGAGACCGATCAAAATGCCGATGATCGCGATAACGACCAACAACTCGACGAGGGTAAATCCCTTAGAAATATTTCTTGACATACAAATCTCCTGGTTGCTCGCAATGCGAAACAAAGCGAGCTTTCTTGCGGAAGAACGCGAACAAGTTGCGATCTAAACAGAACGCGCGCCAAGTCGGACGAACGCTTTTCGGCAACCGCGCCGTTTGCGCGGAGATTGGAAACGGTAATCGGGCGCGCATTATCGTCGAAATCCTCTCAATAACGAGAGAATGGGCGCCGTTGCTAAAAAACTCTGTTTTCAGGAACTCGCGCGGAGAAATCGTCGATACGGACCGTTTGAACCCGGCTCGACGATCCTCCGCGCGGACGACGAACGTTATTTTTCAAGGGAGAGTTTTAACTCGAAGTTTTTATCGCCCTTGTCGAACGTGAAAACGAGCTTGTCGTTCCCGCGCGGGTAGACCCCCGCGAGCGCCGAGACCGAAACGTCGCCCTCGGCGACCGCGCCCAGACCGGGGCTCGGAACGAAGTAGAAATGACCCTGACCGACTTGAACGCCGGCTTTTTGGGGCGTATACGCTGAAACGAAATGCCCGTTTTCGTCGGAAAGACAGGTGCTGGAGCGACCTTCGTCCGGCATGAAAAAGAACGTGCAGTTCTTCACGGGCTTGCCGTCGCAGGTGATCGTTCCTTCGAGCGGAACGACCTTGTACGGAAGCTTCGGTCCGCAACCGACGACCGTCGCGACAAACAACGAAAGCGCCAAAACGCAAGCGAAATTCAATTTATTCATCTGAAACATCCTTTGTCGATTGTCTGTTGCGTCGTTCGATTAGAGGTGCGTCGTTTCGCCGCGGGCGCGAGTGATCGTTCCGTCGAAGACGTTGTGTTCGTCGACCGTGTCGGAGACGAAGAAGACGGAGCCGTCGACTTTCGCCGCGTTGATGCCGCCGGGGTGGAAGCTGCGCGCCGTCCGATAGTTAATCGCGGGGTCGTTGGAAGCGACGTTGAAGCCGCCGTGCCCCCAAATATGCGCGCCCTGAGTCAGGTGGTTGCAGAAGATGAACGGGTTCCAACCTTCGCCGTTATCCGAAACGCCCAAAACGCCGGAAGTAAGTTTTTTGC
The DNA here is from genome assembly GCA_947305735.1 of uncultured Planctomycetales bacterium. Classification (GTDB taxonomy): domain Bacteria; phylum Planctomycetota; class Planctomycetia; order Pirellulales; family Thermoguttaceae; genus RUG369. Next base: position 14,310 of record CAMZEO010000073.1, read on the forward strand.
TCGCCTGTTCGAGAATCAGGAACGTGTTGCTCGTACCGTCGACGACTCCCGAGAGCGGAACCCAGCTGTTCATCCAGAAGCACGACCAGGCGATAGCGCCGGGGTTGATCGTGGTTCCGCACGCCTGTTCGGCCATGCAGGTCATCGGGACGCCGTAATCTTTTTGCGATCCGATAACGTCCTGCGCCACGCTCGGGCAGCGAAACGCGGACGGGGCGCCCATGCAAACCTCTTTATTTTGCTGGGCGCCGTGTTCCTTTTCTCCCGAGTGGTAATACGGGTCGTTGACTCGGTCGACGTAAGGGGAGCGCGTAAAGTCGGCTTTGTCGTAAAGCGCGCCGGCTTCAAGGAAGGGAAGAAGGTTGGTCGCCCAGCCCCACATGCCGCAATAAAGACCTCCGTTCGTCGCGGGGTGTCCGACCGGCCAGCTATGGCAACAAGCTTCGCCGGACGAGAATTTGCCGGTGTTCGCGACGCTGTCAAAGAAAGACGCGTAAGGGGGGAGTCTATTGTGGACGTCGTGATAATTCTGCATCGCGAGCGCGAGTTGTTTCAAGTTGTTCGTGCATTGCATACGACGCGCCGCTTCGCGAGCCGCCTGAACGGCGGGAAGGAGAAGACCGATCAAAATGCCGATGATTGCGATAACGACCAGCAGTTCGACCAACGTAAAACCGTCTCTCTTAAAATGGTTTTTAGACATAGTACAACGTTTCCTTTTACTGAGTGTAAACGCAATTGGAAAAACGTCTCAAGTCAAAAAACGAACGCGCTTTTCCGCCGCGTCGTTTTTACCGGACGCCTGTTTAACGATTAAAACTTCTGAAAAACGCCTTTCGTTTCGAAAAGACGCGTTATGTCAAACGTTTCAGAACGAAACGTTTCTCGATTCCTTGAAAAGACGGCGCTTAAAGGACAAGCGCCGTCTTTAACCAGAAATTTTGAGGATAGATCCTTCGCAAGAAAAAGAGAAAATAGTCATGCGTTCTAAGGGTAATCGAACAAAACCGACGACTGGCGATAAAAGTTGCAACACACACATACACACATATATATGTATATTGAGTTACGTTTCAACAGCCGTTTGTCCATCGTCGTCGCTTTTATTCGAAAAAACAAGTTTTTCCAAACGAAAAAAAAAGAGGCGGAAAAACGTTCCTGTCATAAGTCGGACCCGCCCCGCCCCGCAACAACTGAAGTATAACCGAGGCGAAAGGGGGAGTCAACTTTTTTTTCAAGAATTGCCAAATTTTTCTCGCTATTGAAATGCAGGCGCTTAAAAATGGGAGGAATGTGGGAGGAATGGGCGTTCCCCCAGTGAAGAAAGTTCCAAGCGTATTCGCACAATTTTCGATCTTGCAAAGAAAACGGGCGGGCTCTCATAATCCCTCGGAATGATCTCGTTTCCGAGGCGCTTTTGCGTTAAAGCCGCGTTGTTCAGATTGTTTAGAAGCTAAAAACATAGGAACGACTTAAAACGTCAATGGAATATCCGCGGAACAAACAAGCCCTTATCGCCGATTATGTTCAACGGAACGCCGCGAAACAGAGGATTGCAAGCGGTCGGGTTGAACGTTGGAATTGCGTTGCCGCTTCTGAACGTTGCGAAAAAACGGGGCGAAGTTGGGTTCAAAGCGTCGCGCGCCGGTTATCGCCGCAGGGAAGCGCGCCAGACGTTCGTCAATTACGCGGCTAGCGTTTTTTTTTGACTTTTCTAACAAAAAACAAACGCCGACATTTGAACGGTAGAACAATTTTGAAAATTTTTCGATTTATTCGCTTGACGCATTTGAAAAGCGCGTTATATTAACCAAACCGTTCGCGGTTAATAGCCGAGACGGAACGATATTTAACAATCAGGT
>CAMZEO010000074.1 GCA_947305735.1 uncultured Planctomycetales bacterium
CGGCGACTCTCTCTCTTACGGTCCGGGACCCGCTCGCAATTTCGCGTGGGATCACTCCAAGCGAAACAATTTCGCTTGGCATTGGGTAATGGACGACAATATCAAGAGTTTTCGGCTTTGGCACAATAACGAACAATATCGGGTGTTTAGCGATAAATTCTTTCGCAGTATGGAGAATTTTGTTTTGCGGTATAAAAATATCGCAATGGCGGGACCTCAATATTATATGTTCGCGCCTCGGAAGATCAGACAGGCGTTGTTCACGGTGAACACGAGAATTTACTCCTGTAATTTGATACGAAACGACGTACCTTTTCGGTGGAGATGTCGGTGGAATGAAGATACGATTTTATCGCTTGATATGATTACGGCAGGTTGGTGTACGGTCCAGTTCAATACGTTTTTACAAGAGAAAACGCCGACGCAAACGCTCAAAGGAGGAAACACGGACGACTTTTACAAAAGCGGGACGATGAACAAGTCTTTGTCTTTGAAAAACGCCTATCCACAATATGTCAACCTCGTTATTAAATACAATCGTCCGCACCATTTTGTGAACTATCATCAATTTACGCACCCGCTTGTAAGACGCGACGATTACGACGCTTTTGTTAGAAGTCAAACGCCCGTAACGTTCAGCTTGCAAGACAGCGATCTACGCACAAAAGAGACTATGGCGGAATACGTTAAAAAGAGGCGGAAAGAACTTACACAATGAAATATGCCGTATATATTGCAAGCAAGGGGCGACCAAACAGACAGGTGACAAGGAACTTTCTGAACGCTCGCGGGATCCCTAACACGGTCGTTGTTGAGCCTTCCGAAGTGCAGGCGTATCAAGAAAAAGTGCAGGGCGATTTTCTTGTTCTCGACAAGTGTAATCAAGGAGTTTCATACGCTCGGAACGCAATTATTGAGGACGCGATCAGGAACGACGTGGACCTTCTCTGTTATTTTGACGACGATCTTACGCTGTATCGAACCGTTAAAATGTATAGCGCGAAAGGATTTACAGGTCGTTGGCGCGAACGAATAACTCCAAATATGTTTAACGAACTTTGTAGGTGGGCGTGGAATTCTGAATTTTTTGCCGTAGCTTTTTCAACCGAGGCGTTGAGTTTTTATCAAGAACACGAGGTCATTTTATGCTCAATGTTCTGCGGAGGATATTTGCTTAAATTAAAAGACTTAAAAAGAACGGGGATTCGGTTCGACACAAGTTTGAAACTTTTTGAAGATGTTGATTTTAGCCTCCATTGTTTGTGCGCAGGATTAAAAACGTGTACTCTTTCAACCTTCTCGATAATGACTCCTTCTTACGGAACGTCAACTGGCGGGCTTGAATTGGAATACCGAAATAAAGACAAACAAGCGCGTTACACGATAGAAGTCTACGAGCGTTGGAAAGACTTTGTTCGAATAAATTACTCTCGCTCTGGACGCACCACTTTAACGGTTGATCGAACATACTTCCGAGAGCGTTTCGGACTGCCAAGCGATAAAGAGTACGAAAAAACTCATTACATCGTTGGACAGTAGAATTAAAACGAGCAGTTAAATGGAATTTTCGTACAAGCCGACACAAGCGCAGCTCGCTCTCCGAAAACTAATCCGCGACAAAACGCGCGTTCTTGCTTACGGAGGATCGCGTTCGGGGAAAACTTTCGAGCTATGTCGGACAATCGCGGTTTTGGCGTTTCGGTATGGCGGACGTTACGCAATTTTCCGGCGGTACTATAACGCCGTTCGATCCTCAGTCTTTGTAGACACGTTCCCGAAGATGATGAGAATGTGTTTTGACGGATACTCTTACGAACAGAATAAGTCCGCAAGCGAAGTTTATTTTCCACACAACGGAGCCGAGATTGATTTTGTCGGACTAGACGACGACAAGCGCGTCGAAAAAATCCTCGGTCGCGAGTTTGCGGCGATCTACTTTAACGAATGCTCCGAAATTTCTTTTTCCTCCATAGAAGTCGCCACGACTCGTTTGGCGCAAAGAAGATTCGACGCGAATGGAAAACAACTACGGAACCGGCTGCTTTTCGACTGCAACCCTCCGGGAAAATCACATTGGTCGTATCGGCTTTTTGTCGAAGGCGTTCACCCCGTATCAAGGCTGAGAATACCAAACGCCAACGACTACGGGGTGATCCAGATAAACCCGTATGACAACGCCGAGAACCTCCCCGAAGGATATATAGACGAGACTCTTGGAAGCGCGAGCGAACGCGCTAAAAAACGTTTTCTGTACGGAGAATTTTCGGACGAAAACGAAAACGCTCTTTGGAAGTCAGCGACAATGATCGACCCGTTCAGGATCAACGACGCGCCGGACGATCTTGAAAGAATAGTCATTGGGGTGGACCCAGCTATTACGTCGTCGGAGGCTAGCGACCACACGGGGATTGTCGTTTGCGGCTCCAAAACGATTGACGGCAAGGAGCATTATTTTGTTCTGCAAGATTGCTCGCTGATCGCTCCGCCGGAGAAGTGGGCGGCGCGAGTCGTTTCGACCTACGAAAATTGGTCGGCGGATCTCGTTGTTGCGGAAGTCAATCAGGGCGGCGATATGGTTGAATCCGTGCTACGCAATGTCGCGCCTAATTTACCAATTATGAAGGTGAGAGCGAGTCGGGGAAAGATTATACGGGCGGAGCCGATCTCGACGCTCTACGCGCAAGGACGCGTTCATCACGTCGGCTATTTGGAAGAACTAGAAAACGAAATGACGTCATACACGGGCGACCATTCGGGAGAAGATTCGCCAGATAGGATGGACGCGCTCGTTTGGGCGATGACAGAATTATCTACGGGCGGAGGATCAAGCACAGAACGAGGCGAACTTTTCTTCGGGTAGAATTTTTGTATAATTTGCGAAAGACTGGCAAAAAACGCAAAAGAGGCGGGCAAAAGGATCTGACCACGAATTGAGCCTTAAAGCGCCCTAAGTGTTTGTGATTAAATATCGGAAATAATCCTTCCGACCCTACTAGACCTGATTCGCTAGCGATAGTGAGTCAGGTTTTTTTGTTCGGCAAAATACGAATCGAAAAGCGTTTTTCTCGAATGAAAAACGAAATCTGAAAAAGTCGAACCTTTCCCAATTTTTCCCTGTTTCTATATTCGCGCGCTTTCGATCCAAGTCTCGTCCCTTCGCGCGCGCAAAACGGTAAGATTCTCTTGCCGTCGACGGAAGTCGAATCAAGGAACGTATAAACAACCGTCGGCGCGTCGCCCCGTCGGTTCGGATATCCGAGGTAGACTGCGACGTAATCGGAAAGATCGGGCGCGATTCCCTGATAAACCGGACGCGTCGCATTGCTTCTCTTTCTTCGAGCGTTCTTCGCCGTCATTGAAAATCCGGATTATAGAGACGATAAAAAGCTCTCGCGCCTCGCCCCGCCCTCCTGGACCGACGCGTCGCCGCCCTCTCCGTCGCGATACGTCCGCGTCGCGTCGACCATGCGACAACGTCCCAAAGCGCCCGAAACGCGCGGTTACCCCAAAGATTAACGGAGTCTTAGCGTTGATCGACAGAAAACGGTAAAAGCGCGGATTTGCCGGAAATCGTCAGTCTCCGTTGACGAAGTTTTAAGCAAACGTCGTTTGAAAAAACGCTTTGCGTAGTCGAATTAGTCGCGCTTTGCGCGGCAAGACGTCTCGCGACGGAAGCCGTTTTTTTAAGAATCGGTAAATCAAAGCGACGTCTACATTAACGTATCCGCCGCCTATTGGCGGCGGCTCGCCCATACGGCGATCTTATTTCCAATCGCCTTCTTTCAAATACGGTTTCATCGCTTCGAAGCGCATGTCGAGTTCCGCGATCTGCATTTCCGAAAGTTTAACCTCGGAAACGATCGGCTTTTCGGGAACGGAATTGCCGGGACCGTACTCGCGCGAGAGTCGGTTCTTAAAGACGCCGCGTTTTTGCCAGATATACAGACTATATCCGCGAAGTTCGTTTCCGCCGATCGTTTGACGCATATTCAGCATCAGGAGCAACTTGCTATACGCGTCGGCGGCGACGGTCAGATTGCCCGACTCGTAGTTGCGCCAGACGGCGGCCAAAACGTCCGCGAACGGCGCGCGCTCGGTAATTAAGCCTTCGGTTCCCAGTCGGAGCTGATAGAGCCACGCGTGTCCGCCCATCGCCGAGAAGACGCGCTTGATATCGGGCTTAGCCGCGACGAGCTTCTGCATCCTCGCTTCAATTGGCGCCGACTCCTCTTTGACGTATCCGAAATAGGGCGACTCTTTGCCCAGCTGAATCAACAGCTCAAGGGACGGCGCGGGTCCCTTATATTTCACGCCGCCCGACGTCTGAATGATCACGGGGCGATTGACGACTTTCATGAGCGCGCGCCAGTAGTCGGCGAGATCCTCTTCGGTCTTGCCGTCGTCGGGCGGTCGGGAAATAATCGCGGTCGGCTCGAGTTCTTCCGCCTTTTTCGCGTAGACGAGCATCTCGTCGACGTCTTTGCCCTGAACGCCAAGACAAAGCGCCGTCTCGCGCCCTTTCATCGTCTCCGCAAGGACTTCCATCCCTTGCATTTTCTCGTCCATCGTCAGAAGATCGACCGCGTCTCCGGCCTGCGGCCAAATCATGCCGGAGCATTCGCGCGAGTCGACAAATTTCGCCTGATCGGCGAGCGTTTCATAATCGACTTTCCCCGACTCGAGGAACGGAGTCGACAAAATCGGAAACGGTCCGCGAACGCGCGGATCGCCGATAATCTCGCGCCGCGCGTTGGTCGAGCCTTCCTCTGCGAAAACGCGTGAATCGGCGTATTGCGTAAACGAGTCCGACGCGGCGACGCCCAACGCGCCCGCCGTCAAGGTTCCCAGAAAACTACGTCGTGAAAATTTGCTATCTGACATGTCGCGTCCTTATTTAAAAAGCGTCTAAAAATCGATATAATTACAATGAAATCACAGCGTTAAGTTCAATTAAACGTCGGAACGACAAACGGTTCGCGGTAATCGATCGTCAGCAGTTTTTTCGATGCGTCGGCGTATTCGCCTTTGATTCCGGCGGTTCCGTCGTATTCAAGGAACCGACTTGCTTTGAACGTGTCGGCGTTCATCTTAAGTCCCTGCGCGTCAAGATGTTTCTCGATATCGTCAAGCGCGGTCGCGAACGTCTCCTCGTCGTCGACCAAATCGAGCGCGTCTTTTTTCGAATAGGGCTCGCTAAGTCTAAAGGACGTATTCGCGCCGTTGTACCATGTCGCCGTTTCGATTCCGACTTTTAAAGGCGCGTTCAATTTCTCGGGCGCGTTTTGCAACACGCAGTCGACGAAATTCTGAATGTGCGGACCGGGGCCGATATGCTCCGCCGTCGCGGCAAACTCGCGCATTTTCTTGCCGCTTTCGTCAAACGCGACAGCGCCGCCCCAATGCTTTTCGTAACGTCCCCCCTCGCAGAAGACGGTATAGCCGCTCGTCGGTCCCGCGCAGGCGCCCGCGGTTTTCGGGTTCGTCTTGTCCGGAAGGTTCGAAATGCAGAAGACGACGGGGATCAGACCCGTGTCGAAAAAAATCGCGAACTCGTTGGGAGAGTCCCCCGCGTCGTCGTACCCTATGCGCGCGCCGACCGACATAACGCGCTTCGGCGCGCCAATTTGGTCCATAAAGACGTCGTTGCGGCAGTCGTCGAGCAGGTGCGCGCCCCAGTTGCCCGTCTCGCCGTTCCCGGTGCGCCAGTCCCAGTGCCAGTTGTAGTGGAGCGAATTGCGATAGATCGGCGTGTTCGGCGCGGGGCCGAGCCACATGTTGAAATCGACCGTTTCGGGCGGAACCAACGGCGTCGCGCGCTTGCCGATCGCGTTGCGCGCGAAAAACCGACTTACGCGAACCGACCTAATTTTGCCGAGGGCTTTTTCTTCATGCAAAAAACGCTTCGCTTCCGGATGATGTTCCGGATCGGTTCGCATTTGCGTCCCAATCTGGATCATTTTTCCGTATTTCTTCGCGGCGGCGACAAGTTGTTCCCCCTCCCAAAAGTTCAGGCAGACCGGTTTTTCGAGGTAGACGTCTTTACCCGCCTGCATCGCCCAAATCGCCGCCAAAACGTGCCAGTGATTGCACGTCGCTATCATGACGGCGTCGACGTCCGGATCGTCGAAGGCGGCGCGCATATCGGTTCCGACGTTCTTTGCGTCGGGAACCTTTTTGCTCGTCTCGTCAAGACGCGCGGAATCGGCGTCGCACAGCGCGACAAGCTCCGCGTTGGGGATATAGGGAAAGAACGTCGTCAAAAAGGAGCCGCGCCCCCCGCACCCGACAAGCGCGATTCGCAATTTGTCCTTAGGCGGCTCCGCCAAAACGAAGGGAGACGCGACCAACAAGCTCGAAAGGCTCAGCGCGCTCGCGCCGAGGAATTCGCGACGATTTAGTTTTTTCATATTCGCTCGCATTGCGCCGTTTCCCGGCGCCTTCAAACTGGAAAAGAAACGCGCCGCGACGCGCGCGACGCAATTCGGACAAAAACTAACGACGTTTTTTCGCGCCGCGTTATTTGCAAAACGACAATGGCGTATCCCTTCCTTTGGCGTATTATTATTCCGTTCGCTTCGCGGACGCGGAATCATCTTTGTTATAACTCCGCGTTCCGCGTTTCAGAAATACGATCAAATTAAACAGAGCGATCAAAACGACCGCGACGACGGCAAACCAAAACCAGACGGGCAGATAGTCGACAAAACGACGCTCCGGTTTTATATACCGAAACTTGTTAAAGTTAAAGCTCGCGAAAAAATACGAGTTGACGATCGCCGCTTCTAAAAAGCCTTGAACAAAAAACAAAACGACGTAAATCCATCCGGAAAGCCCGACGTCGTGGAATCGTCGAACGCCGATCGCTAAGCGCGGAGTGAGAAGATAGAGACACGCCGCGATCGTAAGAAGAAGACCAACGTTGCGCAAGACGTTCCCAACGCCGCTCGAAAGTCCAAGGCGAACGATAAAGTAGCCGCAAAAAGCGACGACGACGGCCCAAACGACAGCGACAATCAACGCGGATCCAAATGTAAAAAGCCAAAACTCCGATCGACTCGCCTTGCCCGAAAAGTTCGCGTACTTTTTGCCCAGGCAAAGCCTTGTCGAGTCAAAAACGCCGCGAACTTCGGACGCGGAGTCAGACGACGCGGCGACGATATCCCCGACGCCTTCGGAAACGATTTGCGTTCCGCGACTCGAACAAGTTTGAACGTTGTCGACGACGGGCGCGCCCGATTGCGTCCGCGTTTCGACGGCGCAAGGATTCTCTAACTCGACGGAAGCGGTTCGCGCCTCGCAAAGCGAACAGACTTCCGCGCCGTCAGTTTCCTCGCCGCATCCGTTGCGATAGGGCATGATCAATTCTCCTCAACGCTAAGACGAACTCAAAACGTCGCGCCGTTTGACGCTTGAAGCGGCGACAAACCGAACGCGACCGGAAAATTCAAAAGCAGTTAAAAAGGAACGCGCGAGTTTCGCCTGGGAACGGGTTGCGCGCCGTACTCATTGTCGCCGTTCCGAGGCGGCAAAAAACCAAGGATCAGCACAAATAAAACGCCGACGAAAGGGACGAAGACTAACAGCCAGCACCAACCCGACAATCCGACGTCGTGCAAACGACGAACGAACAGGTCAATCCCGGGAAACAAGCAGAAAATAAAATAAATCGCGTAGAAGAAAAGAAAAATCAATACAAGAAACTTAAACGGATGATCCGGTTCGGAACTGGCTATAGTCGAAACGATAATCAACGGAAGCGATATCAAAAAATGCCATATCATCACGAGCCAATACTCGGTTCGACTCGCGCGTCCGGCCGCGGTTCTCATCCAAAATCGACCATAAGCTCCAAAGAAACCGGGCACGGGGTCGCTTGCGTAGAAGAAACGCTCTTGAGAACCGTCGGCATAGACATTAACCTGTTGTCCGCGCGTTGGGCAAAAATTATCGTTGCCGGACTCGGCGCCGCAATAAGGACAATAAGCCATATTTTTTCTTTTCTCAAAATAAAAAGTTAAACAAACGCCGCGCGTCTCGCTTTGGGTCTCTTCACGGGCGCGTCCGGTTGCGTTCGCGTTTTGACGGCGCAGGGATTCTCCTCCCCGCAGGGCGCGATTTGCGCCCCGCGACTCGGGCGGAAATTGTCGAAGTCAATCGCGGCGCCGCAATGCTTGCAATACGGCATAACCCCTTTCCCTCCCTTGACTAACGCTTTTAAACGCGACAGCCACGCCGCGCCGTTTGTTTCCGAACGCGAAGCGTTTTTCAAAATCCGTCTCGGCGGCGCCGATCGCTTAAATAGAGGGGGCGCGCAAACGCGAGAAGATCGTTCAACGCTTAGGACTCGGTCGCCTTCCAAATCGGTTGTCCGTTTTCTGAGACGGCAAAAGCGTAATGACCAACGCAAAAATACCGCCGACATAGGGAACGAAGTTTACCAGCCAGTACCAGCCCGACAAGCCGACGTCGTGCAAACGACGGATGTACAAACAGATACCGCGAAAAATGCACACAATGACATAAACCGCGTAAACGATCGACGCAACTCCCAAGAGCATAATAAGCGCGTCCGCTTCCGTTGCCGTGGCGGCGACGTAAAGCACGATAATGGGAAGCGTTATCAAAAACTGCCATAACATTACGTACCAATACTCGGTTCGGCCGGCCCGTCCGCCCGCGTTTCTCTTCCAAAACCGACCAAACGCTTCGCGGAAACCGGGTATGGAAGAGTCTTTGCGCGGATCGATCGACGCGGAACCGGTCGTTTGCGAGCCGACGACGTAAGGATTCTCCGCAGAGTTCGCATTGATTTGCGCGCCGCAACTCGGACAAAAATTACCGTCGTCGACGTCGACGTTGCATTTTTTACAAAGTGCCATTTTAGTTTTCTCCTGTAATTAATTCAGTTAAACAAATCATATAGGCGTCCGCAGGTTTGCGGAACGTAATTAATCCCGACTCTTTGCCGGCTGAGCGCCATATTGGTTCGATCCGCGCGTAGGCGCGATCAGCCCGAAAAAAAGAATGACAAGACCGCCGATTCTCGGAATGAAACAAAGGAGCGCCAACCATCCGGAGACGTTGAAATCGTGAATGCGTCGCACCAAAAGACAAACCCACGGAACGAACTGGGCAAGCGTGTACAACCCTATGACCAGAAGCGATCCAGCGCCGACGACCAGATGAGCGGGCGCAAGCATAGAGACGTCGAAATGTTCGAAATAATCGTCGGCGTCGTCAAGAGGAACGCCGCCCTCGGAAAGAGCGCGGACAAGGACGTATATAAACGCGGCGACAAACGGGAGCATAATAAGGAAATTCCAGATATAGACGTACCAGAACTCTCTTCGACTCGCGCGCCCCTCGATATTTCCGAAATTCTTCCAGAATTTTGCGTACGCTCCGACAAACCCGGGAATCGGGGACGCGTTGGGATCGGCGCCTAATTCGGCGTATTGCGAATGCGTTCCAAGCGCGTAAGGATTCTCCGCGCCGCCAACGTTGACTTGCGCGCCGCACTGGGGACAAAAACGACCGCCGAAAATCTCGGTTCCGCATTGGGGGCAATAAGGCATGTTCTACTCCTAATCAACTTAAATATCGGCGATTAATAATCGTCGACTTCGGTTTCAGTCTTTATATTTCCCTGACGCTCGGTTTCTTTCCAAATCGATTGTCTTTGTTTTCCGACGGCGAGAGTCCGACGATCAGAACGAAGATCGCCCCGACAAACGGAACAAGCGCCAACAGCCAGAACCAGCCCGAAAGACCGACGCCGCGCAGGCGCCAAACGAACAGGGCGATCAGGTTGAAAATCGCGCCGACAAACGGCAGGAGCGCGAGCGGCCAAAACCAGCCGGATAGTCCCAGGTCGTGCAAACGGCGAACGAACAAAAAGACGCAGCGCGCAAACGTGAGAACCGCGTAGATCATAGAGACGAGCGTCAGAACGGCGTAAAATATATGCGCGACGTCGTCGAGGTTGACGCGTAAAATCTCGCGAAGCCAAAAATACGCGACGAAGTAGGTCAACCAGGGCAAAAAGATCAACAATTGCGCCAGCGCGACGTTCCAGAACTCCGTTCTACCGGCGCGACCGCGCGCGTCGCGCGTCCACATTTTGTAATACGCGCCTTTAAACGTCGGTATGATCGCGTCGTCGAACTCTTCGCGCGTCCTCTCGTCGGCAAGAGACGAAACGCCGCATTGGAGACAATAACGCTCTCCGGAAATTTCCGTTCCGCATTGGGGACAATAAGGCATGTTCTACTCCCGGTTAATTTCTATTTCGTCAAAGGCGGGGGCGAGAGGCAAACTCGCGTTTAAAAAAATTATTCTTTAATAGACGGCTTCCTTCCGTGCCGATTGTCTTTGTTTTCCGACGGCGAGAGTCCGACGATCAGGGCAAAGATCGCCCCGACAAACGGAATCAACGTCAACAGCCAGAGCCAGCCCGACGCGCCTATGTCGTGAAGGCGACGAACGAATAAAGAGACTCCGTAAACGACGCAAAGAATCGCGTAAACAAAATAGACCGGAACAATCGCAATCAGCGCGATCGATAAAGCGTCCGCCGTCGACGAACTTCCGAATTCGTCGAGCAGATAAAGCAGCGCGCAATACGCCGCCAAGGGCAAAACGATCAAAAACTGCCACAACGCGACGAACCAGAACTCCGTTCGACCCGCGCGTCCGCGCGAGGTTCGGGTCCAGAACCGCGCGTAGGAGCCCTTAAACGTCGGAATGATCGCGTCGTCCGTTTCGTCGAGCGATTGATCGCCCGACAAGGACGAAACGAGCGCGTAAGGATTTGCGACCTCGCCGTTGGAAACGCCGGGGATTTCAACCGTTTGCGCGAACGACGTCGACGCGCCGCACTCGGGGCAAAACGCCGTGTCGTTAATCTCGCGACCGCACTGGGAACAATATCGCATATCGAACCTTTGATTCCGTCGTTATCCGCCGGTCGACGCCGCCGCGCGGCGCCCCTCTTCTTAAATTATACGATCTCGGAACGGTTTCGTAAATCATAAAATTTGGCGTCCGGCTTCCTCAACAAAAAAAACTCGAACGCGTAAGCCGCCGACGTCGCCAACGGCGCCATACTTATCGCCATTATAACAAGTCGCGGATAGATCGTCGGACCGTAGTCGTAAAACATGAGAAAAAACAGCCCCGCCGGACAAACGCCGAGCCAGATCCGCGCGACTATCGTAAGAAACCAGGCCAAAAGCCAACGCGTCAACGACGAGCGAACTTCGCGCAACCGCCGAACGGTCAAAACGATTTTAAAAGGAGCGCATATGAGCGCGGCAAGCGCGTAAGCGACAAAGGGAACGAGCAAAGCAAACAGAGTCTTTTTAGTTTCGACAAAACGCCCAAGCGGATCGAGTTTCCAAATTAGAACGAACAAGGCGATCTTGATCGCGAAAAGAATCGTTCTTTTGAACAGGTACGCTCCAAACCCGTTTCGTCCCGACGACGCGCGCGACGGATCGGAATCGGAGGGAGTAAGCGACGCGCCGCACTGAACGCAAAAACGCCCGCCGGATAGTTCGACGCCGCATTGAGGACATACGATCATGGTCGACTCCTGATTGAAAGCGGTTTGATAATACAAAACCGACGCGTCGCTCCGTTTGCTTGCAGAATTCGGGCGACGTCGCCCCTACCGCTTGCGATCCCTTATTCTCCGGCGCGTTTTTTAGACATATCAAATTTGTCCCAGTATTTCCTATCGACTTCATACGGATCGATCGGGGTTCTCTCGTCGAAATCTTCGGGCAGGACGCCGTATCGCTTCATCTCACGGATATACGCGGGATTAGCGACAAACGGCTTCATCGTCCAGCGATTGCTTTCGTTCAGGATATAGTCGCGTCCGCGCTGAATTCCGGCGAGGATCGTCTGATAGTCGGGGTCGTCGGTATTCTCGAAAACAGGGCGTTGCGATCCGTCTTCGGAGGTTTCGACGCACTTGCCGAACCCGCCCCGTTCTTTCGCCAGCGGCGCGCGCAGAATCTTCGATTTTTCCGGACGCGAGAGGTTGTAGTAGTCGACGCGCTTGATATAACGCTCGTACTGATGGACGTCTTCGCGATCCTCCGACATCGTGTGCGGCAAATTTTTGTCGACGTCGGTCGGCGTATGACATCCGTCGCAGCGCCGCGCGATCGCCTCTTTCATCGCCGCCGTTTCCGGCCAGTCTTTGTCGTTATGAGTGTTGACGTTGCGATAGAACCACCCGATCAACCCCGTCCCGTTGGCGGCGTAAGTTCCGGCGTAAGGCGCGCCCGACTCGAGCCAGAACCGAACAAATCGCTTTTCCTCGTCGGAGAAATTTACGCCCTGATGGTTCTCGCAAATCATTTTGTAGAGCGCGCTTGATTGACTCCCAATGACGTATGGTTCGAAATCGCTCTCGGGTCGATTGCGGTTGTCCCCGAGCATATTTCGACGCGAAATCTCCCAGTAACTACGGTTGTAAAGGGGCGTCCAGTCGCCGGTCAAGTCGACGCCCCCGTCGGTCCGGTCGGCGTTGTGACATTCGACGCAATACTTGTCGAACAGCGGCTGAATATCGCGCATAAAGTCGTAAACGTCGGGGATTCCTTCAACCGGAGTCGGAGCGACCGGCTTGCCCGCGACGGCGAACACGTTTTTATCGAAGTCGACGCCCGGCGTTTCGGTTCGCGTTTCGTGGCATCCGACGCACGACGTCGTTTCGCCGGGCATGACCGACGTAAAGCTGTGCATTCGCTTGACGGAACGCCCTTCATGATCGAGCGCGATAAAGAAAACGCTGCGATTCGCGGGCAATTCGATCGACGCGGCGCCCTCGGGCGTCACCGGGACGGTACCAAGGACGCGTTCGAGCGTAAACGTGCCTTTATACGACGCCATGTCCATCCCGCCCGAATAATGGATCGGCTCCGGAAGCGTCTCCATGACGAGAAGCTCCTTGACGGTTCCGCGCGGAACGTTTTTCATGCGTCGTCCGGTGTAAATATCGGACAGAACAAGCGTTCCGGTCGTCTTTGAGTAGTCGGTCGCGTCGGCGACAAGCGGTTCGCGCTCGCGCCTAATGATCGGGCGCGGCTCCTGAATCCAATAGTCTTTCGCCGCCTCTTCTTTGGGGAGCGCGTAGATCGGATCTTCGACGCCGTTTTCGTCGAGCAATACCAATTCGCTCTTCTTTGCGACCAAGAATTCCGTTTCGGAAAACGCCCACGGATCCGAATGCGAATTCCCTTTGGAAATATACGTCGCGGCGGAAAAATCGTCGGGACCGAGTTTCGGATTAATTACCGCGACGCGCCCGTAATGCTCGCACATCCCGTGACCGGGCGAGATCGTCGCGACAATTTTATCGCTGCCGGGGATCGGCTTGACGCCGATGAAGAGCATATATTTGAACTGATTGCCAAAGAGAGTCGTTTGACGCGTCCCGTCGGGGTTCATCGTCCAGAGGTGATGATATGTCACCTGTTCGCGGTCGACGTACTCCCAGCGCGTGTACGCGAGCTGTCCGTTATTTAGAACCCACGGCTCGTTGTCCTGCTCGACGTTCGCCGAAAGCATATGCGGATTCTCGCCGTTCGGCCCGCAACGCCAGACGGTCGCGACGCTAGTCAACCAGCACTGGACGTATCGGTCGCCGCGCGTCGAGCAGAAGACGATATCCCCGTCGGGCAGGTAGCACGCCTCGACGTCGTCGTAGTCGCCCGAGGTGATTTGGCGCAAGCCTGTTCCGTCGACGTTGATTTCAAAGAGGTTGTAACGTTCCGTTCCCGAACGCAGGTAGGAAAAAAGAATCTTCGTTCCGTCGTAATGAACGACGGGATCGCGGACGGATCCGTTGGGATCGTCGAGCAACGTTCGAACCTTGCCGGTATTGAGGTTAAGCGCTCGAAGCGAACCGCCGCCATGGGGATAGAACGGACGGTCTTCGCAAGTCGCGGCGGCGTAGTAGCCAAAATTCGCGTACCAGTGTCCGTCGATACTCGGCTTGCGAACGGCGAAGACGATTTCGTCGACGTCCGCCATACCGCTTTCTTTGAACTTTTTCAAAAGTTCCGGCGGCGGGGGCGCGTCGAGTTGTTTCAGCGGCGCTTTGCGCTCGCGCAGCGCGACGTAGTCGTAATAGAGCCAGCTTCCGTCTTCAAGCGCGATTTCAACGACGTTCGTTCCTTTTTTAACCGCTCCGGCGGGAACTTCGATAAGAACTGACTCGAATTTGCCAAGGTCGTTCTTCTCCAAGTCGAGTTGGCCGGGCTGATCGATCGCGACGATCGGCTGACGAACCTTCTCCGACGCGACGCCGTTAGTTGAAACGCAAATGAGCGACGGTTCCGTCCAATGCGAGAAACTGATTCCGACGACAAGGCACAGCGGTTTGTCGTAATCGCGCGCGCTTTCGAATTGAATTTCCAGCGCGTAACGATACCCGAGCCCGCCGTATTCCATCGTGCTGAAATGCCGCGCCGGCCATAGTTTGTCGGGCGTTTGACCGATAACCTGCCGCCAGACTTTTTCGCCCTTCTCTTCGCGCGCTTTGCGCCAGTCGTCGAGCCCAAGTCGGAACTCGCCGCTCCGCGCGTCGGGAACGCCCAGCTGAAAGATCAGATCGTCGTCGGACGGATCGTGCCGCGCGTCGATCGCGGACTTGTCCCGCGCGTAAAGAATCGCGGCGCCGCTCGAAACGACGCCGATCAGACATAATACGACGTAAAGAACGTTTTTCAACGATTTTGGGCTCAACATGGCGTCTCCTGAAAAAGCGTCGACTCGTTATGGTCGCTTTTCGCTTTTCAAAATTCTAATCGATTCGCGACGGCAA
This sequence comes from uncultured Planctomycetales bacterium, assembly GCA_947305735.1. Taxonomy (GTDB): domain Bacteria; phylum Planctomycetota; class Planctomycetia; order Pirellulales; family Thermoguttaceae; genus RUG369. The sequence continues at coordinate 14,840 of CAMZEO010000074.1, forward strand.
ATCAAGCGACCGGGGTCAATTCTGAGGAAACGCCGCCCGAGGGCTGGATAAAAAGTCTCGCGTATTTGTTCCCGACGATCTTCGGCGACTGAAACATAAGAGACGCCGAAAACGGCAGTCCGAAATCAGTCGCCGCAGGAAACAACGTCAGAACCCAAAGTCCGGAATAGCCGACGTCGTGCAGGCGCCGAACCGTCGTCGCCAGAATGGAAAAGGTCGGCGCTGAAACAAAATACGCTCCAAAGACGATCGCAGGAGGGACGAAAGAGCCTGCGGGCGCGTCCAAACGTTCGAGAACATAAAACCGAAACGCGCCCCAAAGGACGTCGGCGCCGACAAGATAGATCAGTAAAGAGCCGAAATATTCGAATCGATCCGCGACGCCGTGAAAGTTTGTCGGATCAAACCAGAACGCGCGCAAAGGTCGCCCGTCGCGAGCGAGCGTCTCAAAGTCGTCCTCGCGGTCGATTTGCTCGCTCTCAGGACTCCGCCTGGGCGCGGGGCCGTAGCCGTTCCCCCCCTTGAAGCCGGGACTCAAAAGGACGATGGGAGCTGCTCCTTCTACAACCTCGTTCACGAGCGAAACTACCGACAGGCGATGGAACGCTATATGGCGGAATTCGACGTCAAGACGCTCACGATCCAGGGAGAATTTTGCGGCCCCTGCGTCCAGAAGAACCGGCTGAAGCTCCGTAGCCCCGAGCGGTATGTGTTTACTGTTCGAATCGACGGTCAACGCGTCGGACTCGAGAAGACGAAAGAAGTCGCGGCGGCAATCGGCGCGTCGACCGCGCCCGTTGAGGAAGTCGGCTTCGACTTGTCGTCGGCCTACCCGACGGTCGACGCGCTGCTTGAACGCGCGAACGGCTCGTATCCCAACGGCGGCGCCAAAGAAGGGATCGTGATCAGAACGGACGAGCCCGAGTACTGCGCGCTTCTTTCCGCGCCCCCGTCGATGAAAGTCGTCGGCAATAAGTACTTGTTGAAAAACGAATAGTCCGACGAATGCAAGGGTCGCAAGCGGGAGCGCGCGAAGTCGCGCGGACGCTACAGGCAAACGGGGCGCGCGCTGATTTTAGAGCAACCGTTCGGGGCTTTGTAACCCCAACTTCTCTTATACCCTTCGAGTTAACAAAGAGGACAAAACCAAAACGCTTAGCGCTCATTGAACGCTAAGCCAGATTTCTATGTCGACGGCGGCTACGTCTAATAATTTCGCTATTTGTTCGACAGTCCATCCCGCTCGAAGAAGTTTGTTGGCCGTATCTTTTTTACTTTCAATAAAACCTTCCGCTCGACCTTCCGCTCGACCTTCCGCTCG
>CAMZEO010000075.1 GCA_947305735.1 uncultured Planctomycetales bacterium
GGTTGTTCGTGCATTGCATACGACGCGCCGCCTCGCGAGCCGCCTGGACGGCGGGAAGGAGCAAGCCGATCAAAATGCCGATGATCGCGATAACGACCAGCAGTTCGACAAGGGTAAAACCCTTATTACCATTCTTGCGCATTGAATTACTCCGCTAACAAAAAAGCTATTAAAAAATAAACAAACTTCACACGGTGAAGCGTTCGGTTATTATACTGTTGAGACGGATGAACGTCAAGTATTATCCGTCAAAATTTGGAAAAAGCAAAAGAAAAGATGAAGAATAAACGCCAACCGAACAAAAGAACGAGAAACGAGACGCCTGAAAAAAGAAAGAACCGCGCCCGGCGACGTCTAAACGCCAAGCGCGATCCTTTGTCAAAATCCGTTAAGCAATCTTAAAATCAGTAGCTGGAAGTCGTTTCGCCGCCGTTGATCGATCCCATCGCGCCCCAAACGCCGTAGGGACTCTTACCCGCGAGCAAACGCGTGCCCGTGCCGGTCGCCTTATTAATAGCGTCGACGGAAAGATCTCCGCAATCGACCGTGTCGCTGACGAAACGAACGGAACCGTCCGCCATAACCGCGTTGACCCCGCCGCTGTGATAGCTCGTCGCCGAAGAAAGAAGCGTGTCGCCCCAGTCTTCGCCGCAGGAAGGTCCGTTAGGCGGCATGATCGTATGGAACACGGTGAAGTTCGGATAGTACATGCCGTACAACGAGCCGGAACCGGCGTAAGTCGTCGCGGTCGCGACATACATGCCGTCGTTGCCGACTTGCGTCATACACGCGGCTTTCGGGTTGCTGCTCCAGGTGCTGCCTTTCGCCCAACCGGTCTTAATCTTGGGATCGGCGTCGCTGGTGTAACGACCGCGAGGGTTCGCGCAACGTTCGGACATGAACAACGTGTTGCTCGTGCCGTCGGTAACTGCGGAAAGATTCGGGCAGGATCCGGTGCCGGTCCCGCGACCCGCGTTTCTCATCGTGAACGCGGAACGCGAGTTATGCGGACAACGCGCTTCGTTCGAGCGACAGTCGTTCCACCAGCCGCGTCCGTTGACGAGATCGGCGTGGCTGAAACGATAATTGCAGATCGTGAACGGCGCGGCGTATCCGCTTTCCTGGAATCCCTTGCCGCCGACCGCGTCGGACGGGCAGATAATCGTGGTAATCACGCCCTCAAACGCGGAACAGTCGTCAAATGGCTCGATTTCCCAGACGCCGCGACTGTCGCCGGCGGCGAGAGTCGCGTAACGCGCTTGTTGTTCGAAGAACGGCAACATTCCGATGTACGGCGTGTAGTCGTAAGGTCCGTTGCCGCCGAACCCGTAGCCGGGAAGACAGTTGTTCGTGTCGTGATAGTTCTGGATCGCCAAACCCAGTTGCTTAAGATTGTTCGTGCACTGCATGCGACGCGCCGCCTCGCGAGCCGCCTGGACGGCGGGGAGAAGCAAGCCGATCAAAATGCCGATGATCGCGATGACGACGAGAAGTTCGACGAGGGTAAACCCCTTATTGATATTCTTGCGCATTGAAAATCTCCGTTGACAAAAAACGGGAAAACGTACGAATTCTCTTCTGAAAGAGCCCGACGGTATTGTACTCTTAAGACGGCTTCAAATCAAGAATTATCTCAATATTTTTGGAAAAATACGAAAAAAGTCGACAAATAGCGTCGTTTTCGCAAAAATCGCCGTTGCTTCCTTCGAACTCGAGCCTTTAACCTGAAATTTATCGCCGACAAGATTGATCTTTTCATTCGAATGATTAGAATTGACGGAGAGAGCGTTTCCTTCGGTATGGTAGTCGCTTTTTTTAATCCCCAACCGCCGTAATCCAATGTCGTTTGCAAATTTAAACCGTCCTCGTTTTATTTCGTTCGCCATAGCGGCGGTTTTCATCCCTTGTCAATTGGTTTTTTCGCAACAGTCGTTGTCTCCTAATCTCATTACGGATCGTTCCGAGGGACGAACGTCGTATCAACAGGCCGGTCCTTATAACCCGCGTTACGACCTTAAAACGGACACGGTCATGGTCTACGGCGTTTCCGACTCCGACGTCGCCGGTATTAAAGAATGGCGCGAGAAAAGCGGATCGAAAATTGCGGTGATGACGGGCGTGGCCTGGGGCGCTTACGGCGAGTACCTCGACGGCAAATTCGACGGCGTAAACCATTGGGACGACGCGCAAGTTAAGGCCGACGATCAAAGAATGCAACATGATCCCGCGACGCCTTACCTTTCGCCAAGCGTCGCGTTCGCCGATTATCTTGAAAAAAGACTCCGAAAAGTCGTGGACGCGGGCGTTGACGAAATCTATCTTGAAGAACCGGAATTCTGGGCGTTTACGGGGTTTGGAAAATCTTTCCAGCGCGAGTGGAAAATATTTTACGACGAGGAATTCGTCCGCCCCGACTCGACTTGCGACGCGCAGTACCGCGCTTCAAAGCTCAAGCAGCGCCTCTACCGTCGCGCGATAGAACGCGTGGTTTCCGGCTTGAAAGAGTATTCTCTGAAAACGTACGATCGTCCGTTAAAAGTTTACGTCGCGACGCACAGTCTTCTGAGTTACGCGCAGATTCAAATGGTCAGTCCGGAATCGTCTCTTCTGGATATTCCGGGAATAGACGGTCTTATCGCCCAGATTTGGACTGGAACTTCCAGATTTGGCAATTTTTACAACGGAATCTTTGGTGAAAGAACGTTCGAAATTGGTCTTCTTGAGTACGGCGTTATGCAGGAAATGACGCGCGACGTCGGCAAACGGGTTTATTACCTCAACGACCCCGTCGAAGACAATCCCCGCTACGACTGGAACGACTATCGAACAAATTATCTTAGCGGACTTGTCGCTTCTCTCATGCGTTCCGGATCGAGTTATTACGAAGTGGCGCCTTGGCCAAGCAGGGTCTTTCTAGGCGCGTTTCCCGCTGGTTCGCCGGAAGCGACGACAATCCCGCAGGATTACGCGTCGACATTGAGTCTCGTCTTTCAACAGCTTCGAGATATGAATCAACCCGAAGTCGAATGGTTGGACGCGCGAGCAATTAATGAAAAGACTCAAAATCGCGGCGCGACCGAGGGAATCGGAACGCTGTTGGCGGACTCGGCGATGTTTCAACGCGCCAATCCCACGTCGACCGCATGCGCGGTCGACAGTCCGGACAATCCAATCAAACCAACCGCAAAGGAAATCTCTGTTCTCGCGGATTTTCTCGGTCTTTCCCTTCCTCTGATCAAACATGGAATTCCCGTCGACGTTCCCGTTTTGGACAACGTTATGCGATTTCCAGGTTATCTTGACCACTATAAAGTCCTGCTTCTGAGTTACGACTTTCAGAAACCTTCGTCGCCGGGATTGCACGCGGTTCTCTCCGATTGGGTATTCCGAGGGGGAGCGCTGATTTTTGTCGATTCCGGAATAGATCCGTATAATCAAGCGCGCGACTGGTGGAATGAATCGACCGCGTCTTTCCAAACGCCGGGCGATCACCTCCTTACAAGTCTCGGTCTAAAGCCGAATCAACCTTCCGGAAAATATAGTTGCGGGTCGGGCTGGGTCTACGTCGAAAGAAAACGTCCCGCCTATTATACGCGATCCGCTCAAAACGCGGACGAGATAAGAGCGATCGTCGCCAACGCGGCCAAAGACGTCGGACTTGATTTTATCGAGCGCGACTACTTTTTGAAACGTCGCGGCCCTTATCTTATCGGCGCCGCGATAACGGAATCGGTTTCGGACGAGCCTCTTGTTCTCAACGGAAATTTTGTCAATCTTTTCGACGCGTCGCTTGAAGTCGTCAATCAAGTGATCGCGCGACCGGGAGAACGAGTTTGGTTGCTTGATTTGGATCGCGTCGGAACGAAAGCGCCCGTCGTTCTGGCTTCCAGTTGCCGCGTCGAATCTCTTGAACAAAACGACTCCGAAAAAACGGTGGCGATCGAAGCGACCTCGCCCTCTGAAATTGAGGCGATTTCACTCTTGAAACTCGACGCCGAACCGGCGGCTATCACGGTAAACGGAAACGCCCCGGACGAAACGAGATGGGACGAGCAATCAAAAACGTTCTTCTTTAAATTTCATTCGACCGGCAAAGCTTCGATTGAGATAAAAACCAAATAAGAAACAACGCGTCGCCAACCGGCTCGAGTTCATGGGATAAAAAGCGCTCGAGCCGGTTTCTTGCCGAAAGAAATACCGTCGCTTGCGTCGACGTCGCCTTTCGAACGCGGAGCGTCTCTAAAACGCCCTTTAATATTGCCTAAATGGAGACGTCCTTGCAGAAAATAATCCCGCGAATAATTTAGGGAGAGAGGAAAAAAGTTTGCCGGTCCCCGTTTCTAACAACCGAACCTAACCGACGACGCGACGGTTAAAACGGAGCGTCGCGTCGCCTTGCTTCGACCGAAGCGCGTCATATCAAAGTCCCGTTTGTTTTTCAATTTCGGCGATTTTTTGAACGCGAGGCGCATGCCGCCCGCCGTCGTAGCCGGTTTCCATCCAGATTCGAACGAGCGACTCGATCGCCGGCATACTCAGAAACTCGCCGGAAATACACAACACGTTGGCGTCGTTATGACGACGGCTAAGCTCGGCGGCGACTTCGTTGTAACAAACCGCCGCGCGAACTCCCATGAACTTGTTGGCCGTTATGCACATTCCAATTCCGGTTCCGCAAACCAGAACGCCGCGATCGGCTTTTCCTTCAGAGACAAGCTCGGCGACCGCGGCGGCGACGTCGGGATAATCGAGACAACTGGTCGTCTCGTCCGCGGCAAAAGCGTCGACGGAATCAGACTCTTCAAATTTGTCCAACGGACTTCCATACTCAATTGGTCGGACGCGGGTTCCCTTTTCGGAATCGGCGATAAAGAAAGCGCCGACAATTCGATCGACGCCGGACTGTCGAGCGTCAAATTCCGAATTGGCGTGATGATCGCGCATGAAAACGTCTCTGATTAGACGATACGCGACTTTTTCCCCGCGATGGTCGCTGCCTATGGCGATTCTCATCGTTATCTTCCTACTTCAATCGACGGCGCGCCGATCGGGTTCTTTGACCGCAAACGTTCGAGTCAAAGCCCCATCGGCGCGGAAACGCTAGAATTTTATCGGATTAAGAAAAAGCGTCAACCCCCCGAACCGCGCTCGCTAATTTCGCCGCAAGTAAGAGAAACCGCCGTTAACCTGAACGTCTTGTCCGTTAATGAAAGACGATTCGTCGGAAAGAAGGAATCGAACGACGTCCGCGACTTCTTTCGCGCTTCCCCAACGTTTCGCCAGCGACTCGTCGACCGCGCGACGATTGGCCGCGTCTGACGCGACGGCTCCCCACGTCGTTTTAATCCAGCCGGGCGAAACGGCGTTCACGCGAACATAGGGCGCGAGATCCTGCGCGAGCGACTTTGCAAAAGCGACGACGGCGCCTTTGCACGCCGCGTAAATCTGGGCGGTTTCTCCCTCTTGACCTCGCGAAACGCCGTCCCAGCCGAAAAGAACGACGCTCGGAGAAAAACTTGCGTCCGCGGCGACGCGACGCCGTTCCGCCAACGCCTTGCCGACGATTCGCGCGAGGGTTATCGTCGACGCGACGTCGACTTGCCAGGCTTTCGCGAGTCGTTCGTCAAAATCAAGCGACTTGCTCTCGCGCGACATTAGGTCGATTCCGGAAGCGACTGCCAACGAATCAAGCCGGGGCGTTTTCAGAAGCGCTTCGGCAAGTCGAGCGGCTTCCCGAACGTTCGAGAGATCGGCGCGAAACGTTTGAATCGAAGCCTTGCGCGATCGACTCGCTTCTTTGGAGCGTTCAACCAGCTCGTCGTAACGGGAATTGGCGGTCAAAAAAAGATCGACGTCGTCGTCAATAAACGCGGAGACGAGCGCGGAACCTATTCCCCCGCTCGCTCCGACGATCGCGACGCGACGTCTCGTTCGTTCGTCGTCCATTTTAAAGCGAATCCCTGGTCGCGTTTGAGTCCGACGCGACGCGCAACTTTTCTTCGCGTTCTTTCATGCGCGTCTTGAGCCGGTTAAAATCGACGCGCAAAAAGGCGATCGCGACGACGAATCCGACAAGGTCCGCCGCCGGGAAGGAGAACCAACAACCGTTAAGCCCTTTCCCGTAGCCCCAATATTTCTCGAACAACCATGTCGAAACGATCAGACACGGCAAAAGGAAGAATAGCTGGCGAACCAGCGTCATCATCAGCGCGAGGATTGGGCGACCCTGCGCTTGGAAATACCCGCTCGCCAAAACGTTCACGGCGACAAGCGGAAGCGCCAGACATAACGCGCGAACCGCAATCATGCCCAGCGCGAGTTTTTCGGCGTACCCCTCCTCGCCCGCTTTTAAAAACCATTTGACGGCAACGTCCGGATAAGACATAAGAAACGCCCACGCCAAAGACGCGACGACGACGGCGACTTTGAGCGCCAGCTTAATCGTCGCCAGGACGCGGTCGGGACGTCCCGCGCCGGAATTATAACCGACGATCGGCTGAACGCCCTGACCCAGCCCAAGAAACGGCATAATAATCGTCATGGATATCGCCACGACCGTGCCCATGATTCCTATGGCGAGATCGCCGCCGTTAAAGGAGTAGCCATGCGCGGCCCCGTAGAGATTTCCGTAATGTCCGAGAAGGTTGTTTTGGGTCGTCTGAAGAATTCCGGAACAGACCTGCGTCGCAAACGGAACCGCGCCGCACACGGCGATCGTTTTCGTCAGTTTCCAATCGAAGCGACTGATATGCCGCCAACGCCAGCGCAATACCGTCTTGCCGGAAAAGTAAAGATAGCAGATCCAGCCCGCCGCGACGGCGCACGCGATTACGTTCGCAAGACCCGCGCCCCATATGCCCGTTCGAAGAACAAAAAGGAAATAATAGTCGAGAATCGCGTTGATTACGGCGGAAAGAAGCATCGAAACCATCGCGATAAACGGCTTGCCCTCGGCGCGCACGAAGTTGTTCACGCCGTAGGCGATATGTTGGGTAAACACGCCCCAAATAACGACGGAAAGATACGATTTCGCAAGACTGAACACCGAATTAGGATCGGACGCGTCGCCCGTCGCCCCGACAAAACGAAGAATCGGCTCGAGAAAAAGTTGCCCGAAAAAAATGAAAAGAACCGCCGTTGCCGCCGAAAGAAAAAGAGCCTGTCCGAGAGCCTCTTCAGCTTTGTCGTTGTTCCTTTCGCCCAGACGAATCGAAATGATAATCGTCGCGCCGGTTCCAATCGTCATCGCGACCGCCAGGAACATAACGATCACCGGAAAAGCGACCGTAACCGCCGCCACGCCGTCCATGCCGAATCGTTGCGCCACAAAGATGCGAGCGACGAGATTGTACGTGACGGAAACAATCGAAGCGATAATCGCGGGCGTGGAAAACTGGATCAAGAGTCTTGGAATCGATCGCGACTCCATAAACTCGGGATTCTTGGCGGCTGGTATTTTCTCCGAGCCCGACGGACTTTCGTCGGGTTCGGACTTGGCGGGAAACGACATTTTGTTGACCTTAACGAACGGCGGGCGCCGCCTCTCTGGTATAAACGCTTTCGCGCGGTTGGAAAGGTCGATTTTACCTTTAACGCGTATTTTTACAAGAGGGCGCGGCGGGGGAACCAAACACAAAATCGGCGGCGCTCGCTGGGAAACGCCGACGATCAATTATGCTTCAAGCATCCGGCTTGACCGCGATTCCGACCCGCCGAACGGGTCGGATCGTCAATGATTCTCAGAACAATTTGACATATTCGGGAAGTTCGCCGACAAGAGGTTTCAAGTAGTCGACGCATTCCTTCGTCACGAACAAGTTCTCCTGGTCGACGTATTCGAGCGGCATTGGTTTAGCCTCGACGGCGACGGCGTTCAAAGGCGCGGTCTCGTATTCGACTTTATACGGATCGTTGGAAACGCGGTTCATCGTCACCATGACGCCGCTTTTGCCTTCGAGCGCGAGTTCGACGGCGCGACGACCGCAATTCCAAGCTTCCTGTATATCGAGTTCGGTCGTTCGGTCGGCGCCGCACATCGGCAACGATTCCGTAACCTGGAATTCGCCGCGACACGGAACGCCGTTGGACCGTTTGAGATGCTTGCCGAGCATTTTATGAAGAGCGATCGCGACGCTCGTGCCCGCCATGGCGCCAAGTTCCTGATTGCCGAACTTATCAAGCGTCGCCTCTTTCTTGATTTCGACTCCGTCCGCGTCAAGAGAGCTGACGACGACGCCGTTTTTGTCGCGAATACCTTCCCCGCAAACGACGGACACGAAACCGTGTTTGTCGAGCGTTTCCTGAGCTTTCGCGATAAATTTATCGAACTCAAACGCGATTTCCGGAACCAGAATAATGTGCGGCGCGTCTTCTGGATCGACTTTCGCGCACGCGGCGGCGGCGGGGAGCCAACCGGCGTCGCGACCGATCGTCTGAAAGATTACGTACTGATCGACCTTCTTCATGTCGCGCGCTAAAACGCCGGCCTGTTTGACCGACAAAGCGACGTAACGCGCCGCGGATCCAAAGCCGGGCGTGTGATCGGTCGCGAAAAGGTCGTTGTCAACCGTCTTGGGAACGCCGATTCCGCGAAGATCGTACCCTTGCTCCTTGCAATACTTTTCGACGCGGCAGATCGTGTCCATCGTGTCGTTGCCGCCGGCAAGGAAATAATAACGGATATCGTACTTCTTGAGCTGTTCAAGAATAATCGGAAAATCCCCTTCTTGAACCTTGTGTCGGCAACTTCCCAACGCGCTGCCCGGCGTCGATTTCAACCCTTCGATCTTAGCGGGGTCGATCGCTCCAAAATCAATGATCTTATCCTGCATGAATCCTTCGATTCCGTACTGCATGCCGAATACTTTGTCGATTTTGGAATCCGCGCTTTTCCCGCCGAGTTCGAAACAGCTTTGAACGACGCCGCAAAGGCTCGAATTGATGACGCTCGTGGGTCCCCCGCTTTGACCGACAATCACGTTGCCTTGGAACATGACAATTTCTCCTGGTAGTCTAAGTAGTCTCTGACGTATGCCGCGTCTCGCGCGTTCGAAAACGAGCGAGACTTCGTTAAATTGTAGCGGATCTTGCCTGATTCGCAAGACGCGACGCTCAAAGCGCGCCGGTCCAACGAACAAGCTGCGCGAAAAATTGCGCGTAATAACAGCCTATTTCCACGAACAAGTCTTTGCCGAGCCGTTCGGGCAACTCCTGGAAAATCCGCGGAGTTCCCCAATCGACCATGCCCCCGATCCAGTGAGGCGCCACGTCGGACGCAAACGCGGCGACGCGTCCGATTCCAAAGGTTCCGACAACGAGGAACGGATATTTCTCAAGAAGTTCCAATTTGACGTCCGCTTGTTCGATCGGCGCGGAAGGTTCGTCCAACGCGCTCGTCCAAGTCGTTTGAGTTCGAAAGCCTTCGAGAAGAACGCTCGCGTCTTCTTTCGCTTCGAACTGATTGAAGCCGCCCACGCCGGGAGCCGTCGACCAGGGAAGACCGGCGACGATCGGATGGTCGGTCGTCGTCGGACGCAACAACACCGGAGAGGAATAATTCCGACGATCGTCGGAATTCCGCATCTTCACCGGCAGAATATCGGCGACGGGCGTCTCGACGTATTCGCCGAGACGACCGTAATAACTCTCCCAACCGCCAAGCATGAGCAAACCGGCTCCGTCCCCTTTCACCGTCGCGACGATATGATCCATATCGCCGGGATTAAAACCGCCGACCGCGTAGTCGCTCAATATGTAGAGCGAATACGCGCGATTCTGAAAATCGGACGCGGGAGACGTTCCCCCGTCGACGCGGTCAAAGTCGATTCCGAAACGCGTCATGACGCCGCAAAGATACGCGGCCGCGCGCGACGCGTCGTCGTCTCCCAAGTAGAGAACTTTCTTTTCCAGTTCCATGTCTCCTCCTTATTTGAGAATCGGGCGATCGAAACGGTCGGCGCGTCAAGATTGTTTCGCGGCGTCGGCAAAGAGTCTCTTGCACTGCTGCGGATCAAAAATATCGAAGACCGCTTCGCGAATGAATTCTTCAACCCCGTTTTCGCGTTGAATCTTGATCGTAAGATCGATTTGCTTTTGGCTCTTGTACTGCAAAATACCGTTGATTTTGCGTTCAAACAAGTCTTCGGAGACGGCGACGCGAAGAGTTGGAGGCGTGATGAAATTACTGTACGTCGCGAATTCGTAGATCGAGGGAATTTCAGGAATCGGATCGCCAAGCTCCGGCCAGATGGTTCCCTGGGCGTGAAAGATGCTGATCATCGCCTCGGAATTGGTAAACTTGTGATCCGGATGCAAGTCGGTAATCGACGGAACGAACAAACGCGTGGGACGCGTTTGACGAAGAAGCCAGACAAGCGAATTTTGAACGCCGCAAGCGCCTTCAATGACGGGTCCTTCGCCGGGAGCGCCCGTCGAGAAACGACGACCCGCCTGAACGTTCAGCGATCCGTCGTCGTGACCAAGGAAATAGAGATTATCCTGCGGAAGACCAAGCGCGGAAAAAGAATCCGCGCATTCCCGACGACGAACGTCGGCGATCGTTTCGCGTTCCTCGGGGTCGCAATACCCCATCTGACCGTTGGTCACCACGCCGGCGAACGTCTTAATGCCGCAGAAAAGCGCGGAAATAAACGTCAAGCCGCAGCCGCAGACAATGTCGTCGTCGTGAGGCGACAGGAAAAGCCAGCGCTCGTTTTCGCCTTGCCAATTAGGAAAAATGTCGGCGGGATTCGCCGACGAAGTCAAACCGCTGTCGTTGCGACGCGTAAAAAGTACGGAACTCATCTTTCTTTCGCTTTCCAATGACGGACGCGGGGGCGTCGGATTCTATAAAAACGTAACTGTAAAAATTAGAACATTCTAATATTTTGTTAGAAACGTCTAATCTATTTCCATAAAGAACCGTCCCTTTCCGTCGATAACGACCAAAAAGGGACGAACGTCCGCGTTACGGAGAACCGTTTGTTCTTTATGTCGCCGACAAGGGACGCTCTCGAGGTTTCGCAAACCTCGGAAAACACCGCCTTGAACGTCCGGCTTATTTCTCCTCTTTAAATTCGTTGCCGATCTTGCGCGCGCGCGTCGGATGATCGAGATCGACTCCAAGCGCGACGCCCGTCTGAACGAGGAGATTCCAGCCGGCGACCAGCTGGAAGAACGGCTCGTACCCCGTAAGTTTCGGAAGTTTGATCGTCGGGAAGATCGTGTCTTCAGAAGCGATCGCGACAACGTTCACGCCGGCTCGTCCTTCAATGAGTTCCTTAATCTTCTGACACTCGCTCGGGAACGGATCGATCAAAACGCACGTCTCGCCCTCGCGCATAACTTCTTCAACGCCGTGAAGCAGATAGGTGCCTTCGAGATAGTCGCTCTTTTTACGCGTGATTTCGTTTGTCTTCAACGTGAGTTCTTCGGCGACGCCGTTGTTGCGCCCCGCGAAATAAAGCATCGGCGCGGACGCAAGTTTCGCGATCAAATCGGCGTCGTATTCCGTTTCCATGATCTCTTTCATCAAGCGCGCGGCTTCGCCCTTGTTGGCGGGACAGGAACAATCGACGATGTTGCAAAGGATCGCGCGGTAGACAAGCCCCTGTTCGACGACGCTTTTCGTCGCGGCGACGGCGTTTTCCTTGCCGCACGAGAGAAGAATCGTCGGGGAGGTCACGTCAAATATTTTGGAACCGGGCGTGGCGGTGACGCCGACGAGATTCTTGTTGCCCGCTTCGCCGAGCTTTTTAAGCAAGCTCACAATTTCCTTGGTGTTGCCGCTATTCGACGCGCCGCAAACGACCCATTTGGAGAGATCGTATTCGGCGGCCTGAAAACTGCCTTCGGTCGCGACGGCAAGATCGAGCCCGCGCTTCATCACGCCGTACATAAAGCTTTTAGCGGGAAAAATTCGGCTGGAACCCTCGCCCGTCAAGAAGACGCGACCGACTTGTTTGACCGTTTCCGCGATCGGCTTGACGCGGTCAAAATCAAAGTTGGCGACGACGTCGGACGTTTCGAGCATTTCCTTAACTAACGCGAAATCCTTGTATTTAGAATCGATCAAATTCATTGCAAACGCTCCACTCGATGATAAAACGCGCGGCGGTTTCGCGCGAGACGCGATTTTTCGCGACGAACGACGCGCCGCGTTCTAATAACGCAGACCGCCGCCATGCTAACAGACTTTCCAATCAAAGACAATAGGTGTCGGCGTTTTTTTTGAAAATATAAAGCGCTTCCATTATTTTTTCCTGGAAACTTTAACAAAAATTACTTTTTTTCAAAAAAATTTTCATTTTCGTCGCTTCAAAGCTCAAAACGCTATTTACGAAAAAAAATCTTTTTGGAATAATAACGCGCTCGAAAATACGTTTCAACAGGTTCCCGGAAGGGAAAAAAACCGTAGGGAAGCCGACTTTCGAGCCGTTCGTAACGAAAGACGACAAACAAGATAAGACGCGCGACCGCCGCGCGTCGGACAAAGGGATCGAGCGTCATGAGTATTGGAACAGCGTCTCGGAAAAAAAGTAAAAGCGCCGAATCGTCCGCGAGAAACGCCGGTTTTCTCTCTCTCGGAAAAAACGTCGCGTCCGCCGCGATTATCTGCGCGCTGGGATTTTGCGCGTCGGCATGGGCGCAAAATACGGCTCAATCCCAATTGACGATTGGAACCAATACGATAGAAGACTCGATCGAAGACGAGGTCTCGTCGATTCTCTTCACGGGACCTTACGCGTTGACGCTCGGCGACGGTCAGACGCTTCGCGCCGTTCTCGTCTCTAAAGAGGCGGGCGCGTCCCTTAATCTCGGCGATAAAACGCAACAGGGACAAGAATGGCGACTCGTGTCGAACAGTCCTTCGTGGATCGGTGCGATCAACGTCCTTTCCGGAAATTCGCTCGTTCTACCCAACGGCGCGGCGAATCCGGTCGGAGCCTACTCGGAAACAAACGCCTCCCTCTTTTCCACCGTAAGTCTCTACAACGGCGCGTCGTTCAAGATTCCGGCCAAGGCGTTCGCCGCCGACGGCAAGCCTGCCGCCGGAGAGGTGAAAATCGGAAAACTGACGACTAAAAAACTCAACGACACGCTGTTTCAGGATCCGGCGGTCGTCGACGTCGGAGCGGAACAGACGCTGACCGTGGAAAACGGATTGAGCGTCAATCCAAGCGTCGGATTGAACAAAATAGGAAGCGGAACGCTTCAATTCCTCGTCAACGGAACGGAGAAGAAGACCGTTTCGGACGAGGGAATTGTCACGGAATCCAACATTACGTCCTTCGATTTCGGACGTTTCTACATTGAGAACGGAAAAGTCACGCTTAAGACGGGTTCGATGGACGTCAACGCGGCGGACATAAGCGCCTCGTCAATATCGGTGGGCAAAGGGGCGACGCTCGACGTGCAACGCGCCGGAAAGATCGAAATCGCCGGAACGGCGGGAGACGTCGTCTTTAGCGCCGACGACGGATCTACGGTCAATCTTTACATTGACGAAAACGGCTCGACGTCCTACGTCGCCACGACGTACAACACCTATATGAAACTTGGAGCGACGACTCTCAACGTCGAAACCAAGTTGCGGGGTTCTAAATTGCCGACGTCGATGACCGTTTTTTCGACCCAGGACGTCGGTCAAACGCTCTATGAAACCGATAAAATCGCCGTTACCGACAGTCTGCTCGGAAAGAGATACGTCGTCGACGCGAACGCGTCGACCGCGGACCAACTTGTCCTCAAACTGCAAAAGAACGCTCCTCTTGCCGACGTCGGAAAAAATTATAACGAAAAAGAACTGGGAAAATATTTCGACCGTCTTATCGAGTCGGACAACTATAACGACGCGGAATACGAATTCTTGCGCGACGTCGAGGAAAACAGGAACAGCGTCAATTTCGACAAGTTGACGGGGCAACTTCACGCGTCGACGCCCGCGTTCATGTATATGAACAATTACACGACGACTCAGACGCTGTTCGATATGTTGCGCAACAACGCGCTCGTCGCTTACTCGGGCGAATCGTCGGTCGCTCCTATGGATTACGGCGGAGGGAATTTTAGAAACAACCGAGCCAACGGAGGAAGCGGATATTTCGGATCGCCTTACGATCAGGGACAACTCTATTACAACGAGGACTACAACTCCTACGGTCCCGGCGTCGCGCCGATAAACAACATGGGCGCCGTCGGAACGCAACCGGTTTACAATTCGGGACTTTCGGAAGGAATTTATAACGGAGAAACGTTCGGCTCCGGAACCGGCGGCATGAGCGGCGCATCGTTCGACGACGGCTCGACCTACTACCAACAGCCGAACAACTACAATTTCGGATGGAACGGTTCGCGGCAGAACTCCGCCCTCGCGACGTATCGAGGTCAGGAAACGACCTACGGCGATCCCGGAACGCTTATCTACTCCGCGTGGTTCGCCTCGGTCGGAAGCGCCTTGCACGCGCTTGCCAGAAAAGACTCGTACGGATACAACGCGAAGCAAGCGGGATTCCTGCTCGGACTCGATCTTTTCTGCTCGTGCGACTGCCGATTCGGCGCGTACTACGGATACCAGAAGAATCAGTTGAAAAACGCCGACAAACTTGGAAAGCTGAAGACAGACGACCATTTAATCGGGCTTTATCACCAATTCGGCGACGAAACGATCTACAATATCGGAACGATACGCGGAGGATACGACAGGTACCGAACGACGCGAGACGTCGAAATCGGAAGTAGCGTTGAAACGCTTGTCGCAAAATACAACGGCTTTAACGCCGGGGTCTCTTTCGAACGAGGCGCAAACTTCGCGGCAAGACCGTTTATTTTCTCGCCTTACGCGTCGATCGATTACAACTATTTCCACAGAAACAAGTTTACCGAAAAATCTGAATCCGGAAGTGTCTACGCGCTGAGCGCGGGAAAGACCGACTATCACAGCCTGAGAGGACAAGTCGGCGGACGCGTCGCGCTCGATATGTATCCGGGCGACCAACAGATTCGATTAATCGCGCGAGCGGCCTACGTCCACGAGTTCCTTGATCCGATGTACGGCGAATCGAACTTGAACTTTGTCGGTCTGTCCAACGCGAGAGGCGGATTCGACGTCTACGGCAATTCGCTCGGACGAGACTGGGCGGTCGTGGGGATTGGCGCCGACTGGATTCCCGTCCCCGCCTTGGTTCTCTTTGCCAAGGGCGATTATATGTTCAACAAGTACGTCCGCGATCCCTTTACTTCATTTGGCTTGAAATACAGATGGTAACGATTGCGTCCGAATTTTAACGACCGACATGAAACCGTCTTATCTCGAATTGGACTATCCGGTGGTGCGCGCGTGCCTGCAAGGAAAAAAATACGCGTGGGACGAATTTGTCGACCGGTTCATGGATCTTGTGCTGCACGTCGTGGAACACACGGCGGAACTTAAACGCAAGCGACTCTCGGAAGAAGAAAAAGTCGAATTGTGCGAGGCGATTTTCCGATCGTTCCGATACAACGATTATCAACTCCTTCGCGAATTTGCGTTCAACAGCTCCGTCTCGGCGTACTTGACCGTCTTCGCGAGGCGGCTCGCCGTCGCTTTTCTGAGCGAGGAATAGTCCGCCGGAACCGAGCGACGGAAAACTTCTAAAACGCGTTGAAAACGCTCTTTTTTCTTAGCGGACGTCTTGCCGAACGTTAAAGGGCGTATATAATGCAAAGATTCTGGACGAGACTTTAACAGCGGCGACGTCGCGCCGGAAAGCGCGTCTTCCGGCGAAAAACGCCGATCGCGAGGGGTTTGCGCGTTCGATAACCAACGTGTTGAACGTCGTTTAACAACTGCGGTCGTCGGACGGGTTGGAACGAGCGCGCCGACGCTTTCTCCACCCTTCGCCGCCCGTGGACGCAAGACGAGGGCGATATGCTGAACGCTGAAAATTTGCAGGAAATGGGAATCACGTTTGACGACGTCTTACTGGAGCCCCAGTACAGCGAAACGGTTCCTTCCGAAGTTGATC
>CAMZEO010000076.1 GCA_947305735.1 uncultured Planctomycetales bacterium
TCTCGAAGAGAACAATATCTCGTGGTATCGAGAAGATTTTAATATGGTTCCGAAACCGTATTGGAACGCGCATGACGCCGAAGATCGCGTCGGCATGACGGAAATGCGGTTCGTCGAGGGGCTGTATCAGTTCTGGGACGATCTCCGCGCGCGCATTCCCGGCCTGATGATCGACAACTGCGCGAGCGGCGGTCGGCGTCTGGAACTCGAAACGCTCAAACGCAGTATCGTTCTTTGGCGAAGCGACTACAACTGCTTCCCGTATTTGACGACCGAAGTAACGCAGTCGCATACGTTTGGGATCGCGCATTGGATTCCCGCGAACTCGACGTCCCCGGTGGGTACGAAGATTGACGATTATCAGTGCCGCAGCGCGTTGTCTCGCGGCGCGGTTCTGTCGTCGGACGAGTTCGGTCAGACGAAAGCGTCTCCGGAAACGGTCGCGTGGGTCAAAGATCGCGTCGCCGAGGCGAAACGCGCGCGACCTTATTTCTACGGCGATTTCTATCCGTTCACGCAAGGGAACTGGTCGGAAGACGCATGGTTGGCGTACATGATGTGGCGACCCGACGTGGAATCGGGTCTGGTAGTAGCGTTTCGTCGCGCAAAGAGTCCCGTCGCCGCGCTGACCGTCGCGCTCCAACCGATCGATCCGGAGAAGACGTACAAAATCGAGGACGTCGACTCCGGCGAAGTTGTTACGGTTAAAGGCGAAGAGATTAAAGACGAGTTTACGATTCGAGTCGAAACGCCCCGTCGATCAAAGTTGATTTATATTACCGCCGTCAAATAAAGCTCGCCGCGTCCGCGCGACGTTGTTTTTTCTACCGTTTTTACGAGTCGTTGATCGGAAAGTGTTTTTGCGTTGTTATGAATAATAAATCGCCTTTTTGGCGCCATTTGAGAAACGTGGCGCCGCGTCCGAGAGTTTTGCGCGTCGAAGCGCTTGAAGGGCGCGAGTTGCTTTCGGCGAGTCGCGGGATTTCCAACGACGCGTTCGCCGCGTTGCGCGCGGACTATCCCTGTTATGATTTCGCCGACGTTTCCGCCGAGAACGTCTGGAAACTCGACTGTCGATCGGGCGTCGACCTTTCGGATCTTCGCGAGGTTCTTTCGACGTGCGCGCGGCGTCCCGGTTCCGACGTGATTGTTTTGGAAGTTCCAAACGACGCGACGACGACGTTTGAAAAGGCGTCCGACGAATTGTCGATTTCCGACTCCTCGGGGCGGATTGCTATCCTCGCGATCGGTTCGGGGCGCTTAACGCTCGACGCCAACGGTCTGTCCCGCGTTCTGAGCGTGTCCGCCGACGCGGCGCTGACGCTTGGCGGCGTGACGTTAGTCGGAGGGGCGGCGGACAACGGCGGCGGAATCCGCAACGCCGGAACCCTTGAACTCGACCGCGTGCGCGTCTCTCGAAACGTCGCTTCGGACAACGGCGGCGGAATCTATAACGTTGGCGTCTTGACGGCGCAAAACGTCTTAATTGAGGGTAATCGGAGCGGCGGACACGGAGGAGGAATCTATAGTTCCGGCTCGTATTTCGCAGATTCGGATTCGGTCGTTCAGCGCGTCGTCAACGCTACGATCGCCGGAAACGTTTCCGGTCGCTCAGGTTTCGGTCTGGGCGGCGGCGTCTATTTTCAAGGCGTGAACGCGACGGGGAACGTCTTTGCCGAAATGACGTTTGAGAATTCGATAGTCGTTCAAAACCGGTCGTCCGCGACCGAATGCGACGTCAATATTTACAATTCTTTGTTTTATAACGAATTTGAAATCGACGGAGAAATCTATTCGTTTGAAACGCCCGTCGCAGCGCTTGTCGACGGGTCAAATAATTTGTCGACTTTCGTCCAATGGGTTTCTTCCTACGATAACGACGATCCGAACGCGACGGGATCGAATTTGCTCTACAATGAGTCGATACCGCTCTTCGCGCGCGATCCAGACTTTGTCGCCGGGACGTCGGGCGATTACTCGCTTTACGTTTCCGCGACGTCGCAGGCGATCGACAGGGGAGACTCGACGTTGGCGCGATACTGCGACGGGACGGCGTTTCCTTACGATCTTGTCGGCGAGGCGCGCGTCGTCGGCGTTAGCGTCGATATTGGCGCGCAAGAGAGCGGCTTCAAAACGGCGGATATTAACGCGTCGGACGCCGAAACCGTTTCGCGCGCCGCCATTGTCGCCGGAGGCGCGCTGAGCGTCGACGGAATCGTCGTTACGAACGTCGGTCTCAACGCCTCCAAACCGTTCGCGTTGAATTTTTACGCGACGGTTTCCGGAACGATCGACGCTCGGTCGATTTTCCTGGCGTCCGTCGATTGTCGCGCCTTGGATCCGGGGTCGGGCGCAATTGTTTCGTCGGGAATTCTCCCGACGTCCGACCTGACGCCCGGTCAATCGTACCGAATCGGTTGGCGCGTCGTTTGCGCCAACGACGTTAACGCGGCTAACGATTCCGGAAAGGCTTCGCGAAGCGTTACGATTTACGCGGAACAAAGCGATCTTGAAAACGTTTCGTTCGGCGGTTCCGGCTATTCGACGCGTCAAGGCGAGCCGTTTTGGCTCGAGGCGCAATTGAATACCGCCGCGACGGGTCCAAGAATACACGCGTTCTGGTTTGATTTTGGAGACGGCGTTTACGTCGAGCGCGAGAGCTGTTGCGTCGTTTCGCCGCGCGATTATTCGAACGTTCCTGGCGATCGGACGATTTCGGTCAAGGTCGTCAACCTGGCGACGAAAAAAGTTGTCGCGCAAGGATCGGTTCCGTTGTCGGTTATTCAGGCGCCGCCCTCGTTCTACGTCAAGTCGAAATCCGCTCTGGACGGCGACGCGCTTATTTTGAACGTCGAAGCGATATTTACCTCGCCGACGGCGGCGGGTCGCTGGATTTTCGATTGGGGAGACGGGACGAAGACGGAACTCGATCGACTTTGTTTGTCCGTTTGCGTCGCGCATTGTTACGCGTCGAATCATAAGGAACGCGTCGTTTCGCTGAGCGTCGGGTTGGACGAAGGCAAAACGCTTGATGTTGTCTTTGACGTCGGAAGTCTGCGCTCGTGATTTCCGATTTGTCGTTTTGTGAAGTCGCGCCTTCTTCGACGCGACTTCGCGGCTGCGGAATGGGGATTAGAACCCCAAGAAGCCGTGCGGAATGGTCGCGTTTGTTCGTTGAGGTCGACGGAAACCGTTTTCTAACGTTTGTCCGGAGCTTCTTTTCTAAAAAACTTTAACGAAAAATCGATAAACGTTATAATTCTTCTTTTCGTTTTTTATATTCTTCCAAACATAAAAATTTCTCTAATCGTCAAAAAAAATACGCACTTCTTCGCGATTTGGATTAAAATATAGAGTGAAAAAGTGGGGGACTATGGTCTTTTTTCCCCATTTGGCGCGCGTCGCCTCCGTTTGGAAAATGATCCGTTATTACCCGGCGAATTGAGAATAGAACCATGACGCAAGGATTTCGATTTTTACACGCGTCCGATTTCCGATTGGAACTTCCGGTCGACGGTTTGCTGGAACTCCCCGACCGTTACGGGAGCGCCGTGTTGGACGCCCCTCGACTTGCCGTCCGACGTCTTTTTGACGCGGCGTTGAAAGAGAAGGTCGATTTTGTCGTCTTGAGCGGAGATCTTCTTTCACCCCGCGACACGGGTCCCTGGGGTATGCTCTTCTTAATCGAGCAGTTTACGCGGCTTCAGGCGGAGCGCATTCCGATCTACTGGGCGTCGGGCAAGAGCGACTCGCCCGACGTCATTCCTTCGGCGTTTCGTTTTCCCGACAACGTTCATGTCTTTCCCGTCGGACAGATGGAAGAGTTGTTCTACGAGCGCGAAGGCGCGCCGATCGCGCGAATCCTCGGAACAAGCTACGGCAAAACGGGAATAACGCCTCGCGGCGGAGTCGACCCTGTCGAAGGCGCCGACGATCTGTACACGATCGGCGTTTTTAACGGGCGTCTGCCCGCCGAAGTTCTCAAGAGCGATTCTGTTCGGTACTGGGCGCTCGGAGGATCCAGAGTTCGCGAGACGGTCTCGCGCAGTCCGAATATGGCGGTCTATCCCGGTTCGACGCTTGCTCGCAATTTTTCTGAGACCGGCGATTTTGGCGCCGTTCTTGTCGAGGTGGGCGAGTCGGGACGCGCGACGACGTCGACGATACGAACGTCTCCTCTTCGATGGTCGGTGGAAACGCTGGTCGTGCGCGAAGACGAAACGGAAGACGAAATCCTTAACGAGGCGCGTTCGAGGCTCAAGGCGATTCAGGAGCGCGCCCTCGAGGCGGCGGCTTACGTCGGTCAATCTCTTGACGACGACGTTTGGTTTGTGTCGTGGCGCGTGGAAGCCGACGTCGCCGTGTTGCCCGTCTTGCGTTACGGTCCTTCGACGCAGACGATTCTCCGCGATCTTCGCGCGGATTTCGCCAAGACGGCGCCGATAATTTACGCCGTCGATCTTGAGCCGGTTCTTCCCGAGCGAACGCCCGAGGAAATGTACGAGCGGCAAACGATTTTGGGCGACTATTTGCGCATGATACGGTACTATCAGGAGACCCCGACGGAAGAAATTGACGTCGAAGAGTCCATGCCAGCCGAAATGCGAGACTGGGCGGCTCTTCTTCGAGCGAAACGCGAAATTGAATTGCGTCGGCGCGTGGACGGAGAAAACGCCGATCTTGGGGATCTTCCCGCTCGAGTCGCCGCTCTGGAAACGAAAGATTTTCGATCCGAGACCGCCGCCTTGCTCGATTTGACGACGTTCGATCCTTCGTCGTCTTCGCGCGAGCCCTCCGAGGACGACGCCTGGGCGGCGGAACTCGCGTCGCGTCGGCGCGAAGCGCTGCTCGAAGCGGCGGCGTTAGGCGTCGACTTGCTTTCTGAAACTGATTCGCCCGTCGCGCTTCTCAACGGGAACAACACGACGAAATCGCTTCCGAAAAAAAACCGCGCGGTCGCCTCCGAGTTGCGCAACTTGCAGAGAAACATTGACGGAAAGGAGATTGACTCGTGAAGATCACGTCTCTTAAGATCGAACGGTTTGGCGTTTGGGAAGACCTCAACCTTCCGAAAATCTCCCGCGGATTGAACGTTTTTTTTGGTCCGAACGAAGCGGGAAAAACGACGCTGATGCAGTTTATCCGCACTTGTCTCTACGGAGGCGGGGACGAAGAACGTGCGCGTTACATTCAAATGGCGCTCGACGGTCGCAAACGTCGCGCGACGAAATTTGATCCCGATCTTCAGCGGTTCGATCCCCGACGCGTCGATCCGAACGCCGTTTTAGACGATCGTTCCGACGTTCCTTCCGAGATTCGTCGTTTCCTGAATCTCAAGAAAGCCGACGCCGATTCGTTCGAGCCCGCCGACGCGCGCGAGTCCGCGCGTAACGCGTCCCGATCTTGGATTGGCGGTTCCGCGACCGTTTCTTCGGACTTTGGCGATCATCGCCTCGAACGCCGTTACATTCGGCGCGATATGAATTACCGTTCGGCGGTCGAGCGCAAGGCTGGATTTGTCGTTTCCGACGGTCTGCTCAATTGGAGCGGTCGGTTCTATTCGTTGCCAGGTCAAAAAATCGCCGAATCGCTCGTTGTGACCGGACCGGACGGAACGCGCGTCGGCGATTATCTGGCGAAGTCGCTCGCGTGCAATCTTGACGAATCGACGTATAACGGAGTCTTCGCCATCGGTTTGGACGAATTGCAGAAACTTGGAATGCTTAATGAGACGGAAGCCGCTCAGATGCTCTACAGACTGAGCGTGGGCGTCGACCGCGGTTCGTTCGTCCAGGTCTTTCAGCAGATCGTCGCCGAACGAAACGATTTGCTCGACGTCAAAGGGCGTCCGTCCATTCTGGACAATTTGATCGACGAACGCGATCGGGCGCGTTTGAGCGCGAGCGAATCGGCTGGCAATCTTCGCGAGTACGCTCGCCTGCTCGAAGAAAGGCGCGCCGTGTTGGAGGCGGTCAAGAGCTTGCAGGATCGACTGGACAAAGCGGTTCGTCAACGGAGTTTGCGAGAACTCGCGACGCGCGTCGCGCCGATTTGGGACGAACGCGACGCCGCGCGCGCCGAGTTGCTTAGCATGGGCGACGTTCCTCGAGTCGAGCAAAGCGCGGTCGACGAATGTTCCGCGCTCGTCGACGCCGCGAACGTCGCGCGAGCGAAAATTAAAGAGCTTAAGAAACGGTTTCTCGCCAAGCGCGACGAACGCGACGCCCACGAGGTCGACCCCGTTCTGGACGAACTATCGCCGCGCGTGTCGATTCTTGAAGGCGACCTGCCGCGTTTGAACGAAATAGACGAAAAAGTCGCTAAATTGCGCGACCAACTCGCCGACTTGAACGCGAAGCTGACCGAAGAGGACGCTCGCGTCCGCAGCGCCCGCGACGGCAAGATTATGCTGACGCAATCGGCTCTCGACGCGATTAATGCGTCGATAGTCGCGGGTTCTATGGCTCCCGAAGCGCAATTGGCGCAGAGCGCTCAGAACGTCGCTTCCAACGCCCCGAAAGATCCGGTCGTCGTTTTGCCTAACAAACTGACCGAAACGGGGATACCTTTCAAAGAAGTCGAAGATTTCAAGATTCCCGCGCGCTCGATGCGCAAACGTAGAATCCGTTTGCAGAAATTGCGCGAAGAATTTAATCAAGTCGGCGCGAAGCTTAACGAGCTTGTCGCGAAACTTGAACAGGGATTGACGTCGCGTCAACAGAAGAACCTCACCGAAGCGATCGAGCGTTCGGGCGCGTTGGTTTCAGCTCTTCGACGCCGTATCGAGATCGACCGTCGCGTTTCGGAAATGACGACGTACCGCAAGGAACTCGAGCGTCAGAATCGGACGTTCGCCGAAAATCAGGCCATCGTCGGTCCTCCGTTTTACGCGTTGTGCGCAGGCGCGTTTTTGGGCGCGCTTCTTTTCGCGTTCGCGCTGTTCCAGAAGATCGATCTTGTTTTCGGATTGCTTGGTCTTCTCGCGACGATTGGATGTCTGTTTTACAAGACGACGGTCGAACGTCGCAACCGGCTTAGACTTGAGGACAATCAGCGGCGTCTGGGGCTTTTGACGAAACAACTCGAGCAGGCTCAGGACGAAGCGAAAAAGATCGACGAAAAATTTCAGCCTCCGACCGGCATGGCGTCGGCGACTCTCGACGCGCGGTTGCAAAAGGCGAAGTCCGACTTGGCGTTCTTTGAAGGGCTTGCTCCGGTCGAGGCGCAATGGCGCGACGCGACGCGCGCTCGACGAGCGCTGGAAACTCAGGTAGCGCGCGGCGAGGAGAGCTTGAAAAAAGCGCGCAAACGCTGGCGCGCGTGGCTTCGCAACGCGTATTTGCCCGTCACGTTGACGCCGACGCAGGTTCGCGATTTGTTGGCGCGAGTAGGAGTCGCGGACGATTTGCGTCGTCAAATTGAGGCCGTTTGCACGGAAATCGAGTACCTTGGACGCGAGCGTCAAGGAATCGTCGATCGTTTCGACGCGGCTCTGGCGCTCGTCGGCAAATACGAGATTAAAGAGACGGTTCCCGCGCTTGTCGCTCCGAAGTTGCGCGAATTGCTCGGCGCTCATGCGGACGTTCTCGAAACGCGCGCGGCGCTCCTTGAGGAAATGACGTCGATTAAGAAGGAATGCCGCAAGGCGTTGGCTTTGCGTCGTCGTCAGGTTCGCGAAGTCAGGCGATTCCTTGCTTCTTACGGGGTTAAGTCGAAAGAGGAATTGGTCGAGTCGGTCGATCGTTACGCGCTGTTCCTGCGGCGCGGCGCGAATTTGGAGACGATTCAACAGCGTCTCGACGCGGCGATAGCGGGTTTCTGCCCCGAGGACGAGATCGGCGCGCTGCTGCTCGATCCGGAGACGCGCGAAGATTTGCCCGAGACGATCGACAATTTGACCGCGCGTATCGACGCGTTTAACGCCGAGTTAAAGGGCAAACTTGAGCTTTCCGGTCGACTGGATCAGCAGGCCGACGCGATCGCCGCCAAGACCGATTCGATTAAACAGCGTTTCGACGCGATCGCCGCCGATTTGCGTCTGCAACGGATGGCGGGGATTTGGCGAAGTCGCGCGGTCGCCGGCGAGATGATGGAAAACATCCGCCGAGCGTATGAAAAAGAGCGTCAGCCGGAAACGCTTCGCGAGGCGTCGCGTTACTTAAAACGTTTGACGAACGGCATGTACGTTAATATCTGGACTCCGCTCGGCGAGGACGCTCTTTTTGTGGACGCGTCGAACGGCGAAACTCTCGACGTGGCGGCGCTTTCGCGCGGGACGCGCGAGTTGCTCTTTATCGCGATTCGCCTGGCTCTAGTTGTTTCGTTTGAGAAGCACGGCGTTCAAATGCCGCTCATTTGGGACGACGTTCTCGTCAATTTTGACTACAAACGCGCTGCGACGGCGGCGAAATTGCTCGTCGATTTCGCGAAGGCGGGGCGTCAAATTTTTCTGTTTACGTGTCACGAGCATATTTGCCAACTTTTCTTGCGTTTGGGAACGCCCGTTTGCGTTTTGCCGACGCAGACCGATCCCGCTAAGCGCAAGTTCCGCGTTTTGAGACCGGTGAAAAAGTTGAGTTCGGATCTTTCGGTCGAAGGAGCGCCTCTCGACGAAGATTCTCCCAGTTTTGTCGAGGAAGCGTCATGCCCGAGCGGCGACGCTTTTGCCGCGGAAATAATCGAACCCGACGAGGAGGCCGAAGTTCTTAAATACGCCGAGTACGCTACGGTTGAAAATGTCGACCGCGTTGCGGAAACGTTTGTGGAGGCGAGTCCCGTCGCAGTCGAGCCGGAAGAAACGCTCAACGTGAGCGCCGTCGGCGCGTCGGGGCTGGAGGTTGTCGTCGAGCCCGAGGTTCAACCTGCCGACTCCCTCGCATCGGATGCGTACGTCGAGAAAAACGACGGAAAACTTGACGCGGATTCATTCGTCTATACGACGGGGACCGAGGATAAAGTTGAATTAGTTCCTAAACGCAACGTTACCGTCGACGGCGACCCTTCGCAACGTCGAACGCTTTCGGAAATCAGTTCGACATTCTCGTCCGGAGCGACTTCGGACGGCGAATTTCGGGTTGTCGAGAGCGCCGAGCACGACGAGCGAGCGGAATCTCCTTTTGACGGCGAAGACGGAGTCGATTACATTGAAGTCGATCCGGACGAAGGAATGCGCATTGACGTCGAAGGAGATTGGAAAAACGTTCTCGATGGTATGAAGGGGAATTTCGACGACGGCTCCAAAGGGTCCTTTAACAGTTTTATGGTTTCTAATGTCGAGTCGATCGTCTACGACCGAGAGCCCGAGTTCGTTTTGAACGACGACGATGAAGAGGAGGAATCGTCTGAAGAGAGCGATGAGGACGTTGAAGAATGAGATGGTCGATCTTTCTTCGGCGCGGGGCGTCGCGGCTTTAAGGTCGCATGATTTAAAGGGCGTCGGAATCGCGTATTTTACGGTTCCGGCGTTTTTTTGCAGGAACTTTCGTCACCGAAAAATTGTCAAAATCAAAGCGATTCTTTTGGGAATCGTGTTTTTGTTAAAATGGGTTGTGTTTGTTAGTTGTGACGAATTAAATTTATTGTATTCCTTTTTTTGCGAATCTGCCGATTTAATCGACGTTGCCTTTTTTGAGGCGCGGCGTTATAATTAGCGGCGCCGATAGAAAAGGAAATTGAACTTTTTTTTGGTCGCGAAAAACGTTATCATCGAGGCGCGCGTTTGCGCCCGACTGAAAAACGGCGGACGCGGAAGCCGTCGATCGTTTCCTAACCTTGTATAAACCCTTTTCCAAAAGGTTGCCAAGATGAGTAATAATTTTTTTCAACACTTGTTCGATCGAAAGCCCCGGGAATTGTCGCCGAGGGCGCGGCGTCTCTCGCTCGAATCGTTGGAAAATCGAGAAATGTTGAACGTCGATTGGGGCGGATTTGGTTCTGAGACGAAGTCGACTTACGCTTCGCCCGAAACGAGTTCATGTTCCGTCGACCTTCCTTCAAAAGTCGATGCTTGCGTCTTGATCAACCTTGAAGGGGATTCCAAGTCGGAACTCGTGTCGATTGACGGCGACGGGAAGACGATCTCCGTTTACAAATGTTCCAGCGACGGGAAGTATGTTTTAAAGACCGAGCAGACGGTCGGCGATCTTGGCGCTTGGGAAATGAATTCTTACGCGACGTTCGCCGATTTCGACGACGACGGTTTTTCCGAGATGCTTTTGTTGACGTCGACCGGGTTCGAGATAAGCGCGTCCGTCTATTCGTGGGACGAGGTTAGCTCGAAGTTTATTCAAAGATCGACTTGCCAGCTCGACTCGACTCCTTTTATCGGTTCTTATTCGACTTACGTATTTACGGAATTGAGAGGCGCTCTTCTTTCCAACGCAACCGGAGGATACGACCTTGCCCTTCAGGTGGGCGTCTTGCCGAAAAACGGGTCCTTTACGACGACGACCGCCGTCTATTCCGGAGTCGCTTCGAGCTCTTTTGGAAACGGACCGATCATTAAGAGCGCGATTAGCGGAGAGATTCTCGGTTCGACTAATATCGGCGGCGCGAGCTATCTGCTCTTAAAAGACGTCTCCTCGTCGACGAACACGCTTATCCTGTCGAAAATTGGCGCGCAGACCGTCACGCAGACGCGATACGATTTTACCGGTTTCGGCTCGAAATTCGTTTTTGAATGCGTCGCTGAAAAAGACGGTTTTATTGTTGTCGGGTCGAATTTGGGCAACTCGTCGAAATACGGACTGGTCACGCTTAATTTGACGTCCGCGCCGGAAGACGGCGCGACGGTCGACGCTTCCGCCGTCGGTCAATGGATTGACTGCGATAAAATTAAGATCAATCCATCGTCCGTAATGACCCTGGGCGACGCCGTCGGAGATTCCGACCTCGAACTTTTGGTCGTCAACGACGAGGAAAAAGCTTCTATTTTCTATATGGGCGACGCTTCTACCGCCTACGGTTACACTTTTACGGAGTCGACGTTGGTCGTTTCGACGCCCGAGTATCATTCCGTCTATGTCGGCGATTACGACGGAGACGGCGCTCGGGAAGCGGTTCTTGTCGGCGACAACTGTATTTACGTCGGGGACGTCGACGAAAGCGGCGCGTTGTCGAACCTTTTGGAGAAGTACAAGTTTTCGCAACCAGTTGAGAAAGCGGTCTTTGGCGATTTTGACGCCGACGGTCTGCTCGACGTCGCCGTTCAGTTTAAGGCGAACGTCGGATCCAGTTTTCAGATTTGCCGTCAGATCTACGACGGCTCCTTCGTTCCTGTCGCGACGCGAACCGTTTCCGGATCGTTCGTAGATTTGACCGTTGGAAGATTCGCGCGGAACGATCGCGACGAAGTCGCCGTGCTGAGCGTTTCGTATAAGAGTTCGTCGACGTGGTCTTACGTGAACGTTTACAGTTATGATTCTTCGACCAACTCGGTCAGCAACGCGCGTTCTTCTTCATACGAGGGCTTGGGAACGTCGATTGCAAGCGGCGAACTCTATGGTTCCGGTCGTTCCGACATTGTCGTGACGAATTTGGAGGACGACGCGGTCGCCGTTTTCCGCAACACGGGTTCTTCGCTGAATCGAACGAACATTACGACGCGCTATACCGGCTCGAATCCTTGCCGTCCGACGTCGGCTGCGATTGGCGACTTTGACGGAGACGGACTTGCCGATCTTGCGGTGATGAATTCGTCGAGCGGTTCGAATGCCGCCGAAGTTGTCTACTACAGGCGGACGGAAACCGGAGGACTTGGATCGAAACCGTTCGGACGCGTCCAAATTAATAACAACGCGATTAGTTCCGTCGACAACACGGCGATCGTCGGCAAATTACTGGCAAGCGACCTCAACGGCGACGGTTTTGCCGATTTGACGTTCGTCCGCAAAGCGACCGACGGAACCGCCTATGTAAGCTCGCTTTTGGGAAACGGCGCGTCTTCCTTTTTCGACTCTGTTGTGAATGCCGCGGTTACGTGCGATCCGGCGAATTTGCGCGGCGTCGCGCTCGCTCGCGTCGACTCGGGCAACTCGTCCGACGATTTCGTTTGGGCGCAGGGAAAGAACTTCGCCGTCTTGTTAAACGGCGCGGAAAACGTTCCAAGCGCTTACGTTAAGTACGTTCTTCAAAATGCGTCGGTCGGGTCGGGCGATTCTCTCCAGACCGCCGTCTCGACTCAACCGACCTGGCTCGACGAATGGTCGACGTTTTACGTCGACGTGTGGGCGAGTTCCGACGCGGGTTCCGTCGCTTCCGTCGTCGGTTCGTTCAATTTCGATTCCTCGCTTTTCAGTTTTGCCGAAGCGGTTGGCGCGACTGGTTTTTCCGTATCGGCGAACTCTGGGGCGGGGTTCGTTTCCTTTGCCGTCAACGGAGCCGGAACTGCGGATGATCAGGGGTGGGTCGTTGTCGCAAGGCTGAAATTCACGCCCGTAGAAAACGGCGGTCTCGCGTTGAACGAAGCGGGTAATATCTATTTTGCGACGCCTGGATTCAGCGCCGGAGCAAGCTCTCAAAAAGTCAACGGATCTACCGTCGCGCGTTCCGACGTTCCAGTTGGCGTCGAGGTCTATCCGTTTATCTTCGACCTAAACGACAACGGCGAAGTCGATCTTAATGACTTCGCGCAATTCATCGGCAACTACCCGGCGAAGCCGACGTCGAACATATCCGTCGCCAAGTATCGCGTTTTGGACGTCAACGGCAACAACGAGTACGACCTTAATGACTACGCCTACGCGTTGGCGTCCTACCCGATGAAGTGGACGCACAGCGGGGATTATTCGTATCAAGTCAAGCCGGTCGTCGCTTCAACGTCGAGCGCCGCGATTATGGGGCTTTCGATTCTCGACGAAGAAGACGATATGTTTGTCGACGACCTCGCCTTGGACGCGATTGCCGAAACTTTCGCGGTCGTCGAGTCGCGCGGCGTCGAACAGCGCGTCGCGTCGACCGGTCAAGCGACTGCGGAACGCCCCGTGTTCTGCGGACCTCTTACTCGAACGGACGCGGCAAAATTCGATTTGAACGCCGAGCTTGAAACGGAACTCTGATCGGCGGCGATTTTCGTTGCCGACTACAAAAAAGCGCCGTCGGAACAGTGCGTCCGACGGCGTTTTCGATTTTCTGGACGTTCGCCCAAGACGGAACTGGAAACGCTCGAGAAGCTAGTTTTTCTTCGGAGAAGAGAGTTTTTCCATGAAAATGACGTTGCCTTGGTCGTTGTGCCAGACTTTCGACATAAAGTTTCTAATGAGGAAGAGTCCCCTTCCGGAACTCTTCTCTATATTGCTTTCCAACGTGGGATCGGGCGCGTCTTCTTTCCGGAAGCCGGAACCCTCGTCCGACACGGAAGCGTAAAATCTTTTGTCGTCGATTTCTATCGACAGACCAATTCTTTTGGATCCGTCGCGTTTGTTGCCGTGTTCAACGGCGTTCTCGAGCGCTTCGGACAACGCCAGTCGAACGGCGAATTGATCCGCCGACGACCACCCTCTGGCTTCAAGTTCGTCGATAACCGCGTCGACGCGTTGCTCGCCCGAGCCGGACACGCTCGGAAGCGAGTCGCGTAATTTCCACACTTGAGTTGAATCTACGTCGGGAGACATAAAACCGTGCTCCTTATAACGTGGGCGCGAGGAGGAAATCAGACGCGCCCGTCGGTTTTTCGCGCGGCGGCTATTAAAGAACCGCGCGTTGCGCCTCGCGTTCCGAAGGAGTAATGCGGAAGATTGAGTCAAGCTTGGTAATCTTAAAGACCTCCAAATTATTTTCGCTGATATTGCAGAGGAAGAGCGCGATCTTCTTTTGTTCAGCCTTTTGTTTAAGAGAAATGAGAGCGCGCAACGCGGAGGAGGACATAAATCTGACGTTCCTGAAACTCAGGATAACGCGCTCCTGGGTGAGAAACTTTTCGATCGCGGAGGAAATCTCATCCCTCCACCCCTGAATCGTGAGCTCGTCGCTTAATTTGGAATCCAAACACTCGACAACCGCAGAGTTTCCGATATACTGAATCATGACGTGCGCAACAGGATTGCTCATTTGTTTTTTCCTTATCGCCGGTCTTCCGCCGGCTCTTGGCGCGTTCAACGCGCTATGGAACAAGTTTGTTCCGAACTGCCCACACCGCCGCTTGCGCGCGATTGTCGACGTCGAGCTTTCGGAGGATGTTTTGTACGTGTTCTTTAATCGTGTCTAAACTTAATTGGAGCGAAGACGCTATTTCTTTATTGCTCAGTCCCATCGCGATATGGCGCAACACCTGCGATTCGCGCTCGGTCATCAGGTCGAGCGGATCGACGACTCGTCTTTGCATCAGGGAAGCGACGCGTCGAAGTTCGCCGGCGTTGATTCCGAACGTTTCGACGCGCTTCGGCGCGTCGACGAGCGACTCGTATTCGACATAAGTCGGCTGGAACGCGCACGTCGCGATTTCTCGAGCGACGCGCGTTAGTTCTTCGCGCGACGTCGATTTGAGCAAATAGGAATCGGCTCCAGAGACCACGGCGCGCGCGAGGAACGGCAAGCGTTCCTCCGAGGTGAAAAAGACGACGCGTTTGTCAAAACGCTCCGCGCGTAATTTAGCGACGACGTCGAACCCCGAATGATCGGGAAAACGAACGTCGAGCAAAAGCGCGTCCGGCCAGGCGGCTATCGTCTTGGCGACTGTCTGTTCCGCCGTTTGGGCTTCGTCGACAATTTGGACGTCTCCTTCGGCGAAAAAAGAAAAAAGCCCCGCGCGGACGACGGGTTGCGAATCGGCGACAACTACTCGGATCGGCATCGGCTTTTTTCTTTCAACTTTCGTGCCACTGGTCGCAAAGCGGGGACGCGCGTGCGCCCTCTCGACGACGACTTCATTGTAACCTGTATTTTTCGTCCCGTCAAGTTTTTTTTGATAATCGCGCGTTTTTGTTGACAAAGGCGCCTTTTTTCTCTTTGGTGAGGCAAAGTCGCGTTGATAAAAAACGCCGGACGCGTTCGACAATAACGAAAACGCGTTCGGCGCGACGTTTGTTTATTGAACCGAGACGGCTTTTACTTTTCAGGAACGATGTTGTAAATCCTTCCGTTATAATTAATCGTAACCGGTTCTGTGAATACAAGATACTGGGATAAGTTTTGTCCGTTTTCCGCGACAAGCTTGAAATACTCGTCGCTGAATTGCGGGACGACGACGGGGGTTTGCGACTTTTCCATCTTTTCGTCGATCGACGCGTCGATCCAGCGACCTTCTTTTAGATAGAAGGTCTTTCCGGCGATATTTCTCATCGTTTCTCGCGGAGAAACCGCCGTTCCGGCGTCGGATTCTAGGTTGTTTGCAGCGTTCGCCGGCTCCGCTCTCCGGACGAGCGGCCGATCGTCGCGTTTCGACAAGCTGAACGCGTCTCCCGAACCCATTCCTCCGCCCATCCCGCCTGTTGACGTCGGCGCCGCGGACATGGCGACGGATTCCGAGGCGAAATCGACCGCCGAGTCGGCGACGTTTATTTGGTTTCGCGAGAACTGTTTGAACGAACGTTGCGCGAAACCGGACGAATTCGACGTTTGCGACGCCATCGAACGGAAATTGGAAGCGGCGACGCGCGCGTTGGAAACGGCGTTTAAAGCGACGTTGTCGTCGGCGAGGAAGGATGTGTACGGCGTCAGGACTCCATGTTCTTTGGCGAGTTTAAGAAGCTCGTCCATAAGTTCTTCATTCATGCCGTTAAGGTCGAGCTGATCAATAATTTCTCCGACGCGTCGCGACGCCCAGAGACGTTCGACGTAAGCGTATGAAGAATCGAGACTTTTTTCAATCAAAGAGCCTTCGAAGTCGAATTGAACGTCTTTTTCGCCGACCTTCCCTCTGGCGGTAATCGTAATGTCGCCCCACGCGGAAGAACGTCCGACAAGAACGATTTGCTCGCCCGCGAAGACGTCCATCGTCCCCGAAGGATAG
>CAMZEO010000077.1 GCA_947305735.1 uncultured Planctomycetales bacterium
ACTGCAGTTCTTCGCGCACTCGACGGGGACCGACCCCGGCGCCGTCGCGCCGACGCATTTTGAGTTCATGCAAAAACTGCGTCAATTTGGTTTTTCGACCGCGCCGCTGCTCAAACGTCTGCCAAACTTTGAGGAAGCGTTCGCGTACGTGCTCGAGATGCAGGAACGTCTCCACGAACTCGATTTCGAAGTCGACGGGATCGTTATGAAAGTCGACGATTTTCGCGCGCGCGAGGAGATCGGCTCGACGTCGAAGGATCCGAAGTGGATCGTCGCGTGCAAATTTGAGAAATACGAGGCGCCGACGATAATACGCGAGATCGTCGTTCAGATCGGCAAGTCGGGGGTCGCCACGCCGGTCGCGGAACTCGAGCCCGTCGAAATCGCCGGAACGACCGTCTCTCGCGCCACGCTCCACAACGCCGACGAAATCGAGCGAAAGGATATTCGCGTCGGCGACGCGGTCGTCGTCGAAAAGGCGGGCAAGATCATACCGCGCGTCGCGCGCGTCGAGACTTACCTGCGTTCGAGCGTCGATCCGCCCAAACCGTTCGAATTCCCCAAAATTTGCCCCAGTTGCGGAAGCGAGCTTAAAAAAGACGAGGAAACGGTTTTCATCAGGTGCGTCAACCCCGAATGCGCCGCGCAATTCCGCGAACGACTCGCGTATTTCGCCTCCAAAGACGCGATGGATATCGACGGGGTCGGCGCGTCGCTTGTCGAACGGCTTACCAGCCCGACGCCGGGCAGTCTGCTCGGCGACGGATCCAGGCTCGTTCAATCGTTCGCCGACCTTTATCGATTGACTCCATCCGACCTCATGCAACTTGAAGGAATTCAAAAGAAATCGGCGTCGAATATCGTCGACGCGATTCAGGGAAGCAAGACGCGCGGTCCGGCGCGGCTTCTCGCGGGGCTTTCGATTTCAGGCGTCGGCGTTCAGACGGCCAAAGAGATAATCGGGAAATTCCGGTCGTTCGACGCGCTTGAAGCGACGACCTCCGCCGACGATTTCCTCGCGGTCGAAGGCGTCGGCGAAATTCTGGCGCGGAACCTGTTCGATTTCTTTCATTCGGAAGAAGGACGGCGCATCGTCGCGGAGCTTCGTTCGGTCGGGCTGGACATGGCGCTCGAACCGCCGACAAAAGAAGAAGCGAACGCGCCCAAACCGCTTGACGGCAAGACGATCTGCGTCACCGGAACGCTTGTCGGCTACGATCGTTCCGCGATCAAAGAGACGATCGAGCGCTTCGGCGGCAAAGCGAGTTCGTCCGTTTCCAAAAAAACGACGTTTTTACTGGTCGGCGCTGATCCCGGCGCGTCCAAAGTTGAAAAGGCGGCGGCGCTGGGCGTTCCGACGATTGGAGAAGCGGAATTCCAGTCAATGATTGGCGTCTCGAAAGAAACCGATTAACAACGGCAAAGCGACGGCGTTCGCTCGGCGCGACCGCGCCGAGTCCCGAAAGAGTCTTTTTGTCGGCTGTTCCCGCCTTTTCTTTCTTCTCGGCGACAAAATTTGAAAAAAAGCGTCGACGCCGTTGAATTATCCCCCGAAACGTGTACCATGACGCGCGACGCGTTTTTTTCCAGACGCGTCTTCTAATAACACAAAAAAAGCAAATTGCTCCCGACGGGATTGTCGCGGCGACGGAGACCACATGAAGAGACTATTGACGATCATTTTATTCGCGTTGATTTCAACGCTTTACGCGTCGTTTGTTCCGGCGCAAAATCTTGACGAAAACGGCGCGACGCCGCGCGCGACGCCGGAATCGGTCGGCGTTTCTTCAGAGGCGTTGACCAAGGCGATCCGGCAACTCGCCGAAAAATTCGATAGTATCGACGGCGTGATGATCCTTCGCGACGGAAAAGTGATCTCGGAAGCGTATCGCGCGCCCGACGGAGCCGAGGAACCGCGCGCGCTCTATTCGCTCGACAAAACCTTTTGCTCGACCGCCGTCGGATTCGCCGTCGAGGAAGGCAAATTGAAACTCGACGACAAACTTGCCGACGCGTTCGCCGACGAACTTCCCGAAAACCCCGACCCGCGGCTTAAGGACGTTACGCTCGAACATCTCTTGACGATGTCGTCCGGTCAGGCAAAGGATCGGGAGCGTCGGACGCCAGAAGCGACCGAAGACGGAGGGGAGCGGCTCCAATCCGACGCGAAGCCGACTTGGGCGCGGGATTTCCTCGCGCGCAAAATCGAACGCGCGCCGGGTTCGACCTTTTCATACGACGCGGTCAAAGCGCGCATGGCGTCGGCGATGTTGCAAAAAGCGGTCGGCGACACGACGCTCGACTATCTCGGTCCGCGTCTGTTTGAACCGCTCCACATTGAACCGATCCGCATAGAAACGTCCGATCGAAATGAATCGTCGCGGGAAGACTCCATAAGAGACGCCGACTTGTTCTTAAAGACGGAAGACGTCGCGAAATTCGGTCAGTTATATCTGCAGAAAGGTTCCTGGAACGGCAAACAGATTCTTCCGAAAGAATGGATTGAGAACGCGTCGACTTCCCATGTCTCCAACGGAGCCGATCTTGACGACGACTGGGCGCAAGGTTACGGACTCCAGTTCTGGCGTTGCCGCGACAACTGCTATCGTTGCGACGGTCTGTACTCGCGGTTTTGTTTGGTTCTTCCCGATCAAAACGCCGTCGTCGCCGTCAATTCCGACTCCGAAGATTACGCGGGCATTTTGGACGTTCTGTTCGGCAATCTTGTTCCCGCGATGAAAAGCGAGGAGCCGCTTCCGGAGAATCCCGACGCGCTCGCGAAGTTGCGCGAAGCCGAGAAGTTGTTGCGACCGAAAGAAAACGTCGATCCCGACGAAGCAACTTCCCGTCCCCGGTCAAACTCGACGCGCGATCAAAACGATCAAAACTACGATAATGGCAATTACGACGACTCCCCGAACGCTTATTCAGACCAGCCCGGCGGAGGTCAATCCCAAAGAAACAACATGAACGGCTACCCGACGGGACAAACGTCTCCTTACGATTCGACGCCGAACTTAACGTCGTCCGACAATTCCGACGAGGACGATCTATCGACGGATTCTTCCGAGGACGAAACGAGCGAGGACGAGACTGACGACGATTCCGAATCCGACGCGACCGATTCTGAATCCAAATCCGAACCGGCAAATCCAACCAACGCGAGGCGCGTGGTAAAAATCGAGGGCGTCAACGTGGCGTTTCGTTGGATTTCCCCAGGTAGTTTTACTATGGGAAACGATGAAGAGTTGCGCGACTCCAACGACAATCTGATAGAGACGTTCACGGCTCATAACGTCGCTATAACCAAGGGTTTTTGGCTCGCGGAGACGGAAACGACGCGGCGGTTGTGGGCGAAGGTAATGGGCACGAGTAACAGCGGTCATTTTACCGAGGAGTATAAAGGGGTTACGGACGATCACCCGGACGATCGTCCGATCGAAACGGTAAGCTGGGACGACTGCAACAACTTTATTAATAAACTAAACTCGAAAAAAATCGTATCGAACGGAAAATTTCGATTGCCGACGGAAGCCGAGTGGGAGTACGCCTGTCGCGCCGGAACGACCGACAAGTATAACGTGAACGACGAAACTATTGGGAATCTTGCCTGGATCTTCAACAACTCTCACTTGAATTCCAAGGGCGAAATGCTGGAGGACTCCGACGGAAAGCCTTTGCACACCACGCATGCGGTAGCTGGGAAAATCCCCAACAAATGGGGGCTTTACGATATGCACGGCAACGTGTTTGAGTGGTGCTCCGACTGGTACGCCCCGTATTCCAAGGAATCGGCGGTGGATCCGAAAGGCCCCTCCGCAGGCAAGGATCACGTATTGCGGGGCGGATCATACGGTTACGGCGTGAGTTACTGCAAATCCGTGTATCGCTATAAACCCCAAAAAGACGATCCGGAAGACGACTGGGGGCACGGATTTCGCCTGCTCCTTGACGCTCCGGAGAAATAAAGAATCCGTCTCTAAGTCGTTCCGAGCGCGGGCGCCGCGAGCCGCCGACGCCTCAATTTTCGTCGTATCGACGGAACGCGGAATCGGTCTTGTTCGACAGGGCGGCGGTTTTCGCCGTCGCCTCGCGTCGATTTTCGAGGGGAACGCCGACGGACGGGATCTTGCGTTGATTTGACGGCGTCGCCGTGACGCCGGGGCTCCCTTCGCGTTTTGGCGACTTCCGATCCTATGCGTCTTTTACGTTTTCCGTCGTCCTTGTTGAACGCGCCGTCGCGCTAACGAACGGCGCGGCGTCGCGGTTTTCTCCTCAAAACCTCTCTTTAATTTTATTTTTAGGCGAATTCCAGTCGTTTCGTCGCTTTCTCGACGCGCCGATTCTCCCCTCGCGCCGACGACCGTTCCATTTTAGAACCGTTATTTACGCGCTTCAAGATCTCGCGTTCCCTTTTAGCCCGCCCGACATTTAACGGGCGCGGCGCTTTTGGCGGCTCTTGCGTCGTCGGGGTTAATCGTGTATACTGGAGCGGAAAATTCGGCGCGTTTCGTTTCGCGTCGAACCCCGGCGACAAACGGTTTTTCGTCGGGCGGTTTTTCGTCGAGCGCGCGCCGCCGCGCCTCCTGAAATAGAAAGAATCCCTCATGCCGTCTTCCGACCAACATCTTTCTTTTGAAAAGCCGATTTTCGAGATGGAAGCGCGTCTTGAGTCGTTGCGTCAAAGCGCCAACACGCCCGAAATACGAGACGAAATTCAGCGCTTGCGACACGGTCTCGTCGAGTTGACGCGCAAGATATACGCGGGACTTTCCGCCTGGGAGACGGTGGAAGTGGCGCGTCATCCGGATCGTCCTCAAACGGTCGACTACCTCGACCTGGTTTTCGACGAATTCGTCGAACTTCACGGAGACAAGACGTTCGGCGACGACCGCGCGATCCGAACCGGCTGGGCGAAACTCGACGAATTCAAAGTGATGGTCGTCGGACACCAAAAAGGTCGCGATCTTAAAGAGCGTCGGCTCTGCAATTTCGGTTGCGCTCATCCCGAAGGGTATCGCAAGGCGATCGCGAAGATGAAAATGGCGGCGAAATTCGGCATGCCGATCGTTTGTTTTGTCGACACTCCCGGCGCGTATCCTGGCGTGGCGTCCGAGGAGCGCGGCGTGGCGCAGGCGATCGCCGACGCGATGTTCACGGCGTCGACGTTGCGCGCTCCGATCGTATGCGTGGTGATTGGCGAAGGAGGAAGCGGCGGCGCGATCGGGATTTGCGTCGGGGACAGAATCGCCATGCTCGAATTTTCCTATTACAGCGTGATTAGTCCCGAAGGGTGCGCCGGCATTCTGTGGAAAAGCTCCGACTACAAAGACGCCGCCGCCGAGGCGTTGCGGTTCACGTCCAAAGACTTGCTCCAGTTTGGCGTCGTCGACGACGTGATCGAGGAGCCCGTCGGGGGCGCTCATCGCGATCATCGTCTTATGGCGCTCCGCGTCAAACAGTATCTTCGCGCGCAACTTCGCGAGTTGACGAAGATTCCGATCGACGAACTTGTCGAAAGGCGTTACCAACGGTTTCGAAAGTTCGGCGTTTTTGAAACGGAAGCGCTCGAATCAACGGAGTCCGATTCCGCCGGATCCTCGACGCCCGACGCTCCGGAATCCGCGTCCCGACAAACTTCCGAAACTTGATCTTGTCCGGTCGGCGTCGGTCGACCGGCTTTAGCCATTTTACGCGAGCAGGACGTAAAAAACGATGTTTACGAGATTAAAGACGTTTTCGCTTCAGGGCGCGTCCGCCTTTCCCGTCGTTGTCGAGGTTTCGTATACTCATAGCGAAGAAAACTCCTTTACGACGATCGTCGGTCTTGCCGAAGCGGTCGTTCGAGAGAGTATTCACCGCGTCAGAACGGCGATCGCAAGTTCCGGCTACGCGCCCGCGATCGGCAATCTCGTCGTCAATCTCGCTCCCGCCGAGCTTCCGAAGCAGGCGTCGTCGTTCGATCTTCCAATCGCGCTCGCGCAAATTGTCGCGTCGGGACAGGTCGAACTGAATTTCGACGAATACGCGGTCGTCGGCGAACTCGCGCTGGACGGTTCGATTCGACCCGTTCGCGGCGTTCTGGCGTTTGCGCGCAAAGCGCGCGACCTCGGGCTCAAAGGGTTGGTCGTTCCCGCCGAAAACGCCAAAGAAGCGGCGCTTGTGGACGATATCGCGGCGATTCCCGTTTCCACGCTGACGCAAGCGGCTCATTTTCTGAGCGGCGAGTTGGAAATCGAGCCCGCGCCGGGGCTTATGATGGACGAGTATCGTCGTCTCGCGCTGTACGATATCGACTTTTCCGAGGTTCACGGTCAAGAAACGGCCAAACGCGCGATGACGATCGCCGCCGCTGGCGCTCACAATATGTTGATGTTCGGACCTCCGGGAACCGGCAAAACGATGCTGGCGAAGCGTTTGGCGACGATTCTACCTCCGCCGACGCTCGACGAGGGGCTCGAAACGACGGAAATCTACAGCGCGGTCGGCAAAGTGTCTCCGGAAACGCCCTTGATCGCGACGCGTCCTTTTCGCGAGCCTCACCATTCGATCAGCGAGCCCGGCTTAATAGGAGGCGGCGCGCGCCCCATGCCCGGCGAGATTAGCCTTGCTCACAACGGCGTTCTTTTTCTCGACGAACTACCGGAATTCAACCGCAAGACGCTTGAAGCGCTCCGTCAGCCGCTCGAAGACGGCAAAGCGTCGATCACGCGCGCGAACAGGACGGAAACGTTTCCCGCGCGATTTATTTTGATCGCGGCGATGAATCCTTGTCCCTGCGGATACCGAAACGATCCGCGTCGACAATGTTCGTGCTCTCCGACCCAAATTGAAAAGTATATGGCGAAGATCAGCGGTCCTCTACTCGATCGAATCGACGTCCATATCGAGACACCTCCGGTCGCGTATCAAGATCTCGCGTCGCGCGAGCCGCAGACGTCGAGCGCCGAGATACGCGAACAGGTCTTAAAAGCGCGTAAAATTCAGTTGGAACGGTACGAAGGAACGAAGATAACGGTCAATTCCCAAATGAGACGCAAACATATCGAAGAGTGGGGACGACTGACGTCCGAATGCGGACGAATGCTTGAGAGAGCGATGAACGATTTCGCGCTTTCGGCGCGCGCTCACGACAAAATCTTGCGCGTCGCGAGGACGATCGCCGACTTGGAAGGCGAAGAGTCGATTACGGAAGAATGCCTGTTTGAAGCGATCGGATACAGGTCTCTCGATCGCAAATTATGGAAATAACGGAAAGTAATGATAGAAATTTTCGACAATTTCGACGACCTCGACGAGCGCGGCGTCAAAGAATGCGCCGAGCGATTGCAACGCGAAGTCTTCGAAGGAAAGGTCGAGGCGCGCTGGCGGCTCGCGGCGCTTTACGAGGACGGACTCGGCGTCGAACAGGATTTGCGCCGCGCGTTTGAACTGCGCGAACAAGGCGCGCTCGCCAACGAGCCGAACGCGATCGTCTGGCTGGCGTATTCCTACGAATACGCGGCGGGAACGCGCTACAACCTTGACAAGGCGCTCGAGCTTTATCAACGCGCGGTCGAAGAGTTTTCCGACTTTCGATCCCGCGGTTTCGCCTGCTGCCAGTTCTCAATTCATAAAGTCCTGCGACGCGCCAAATCGTTTTTGATTCTCGAAAAGGGCGACGTCGATTCGCGTCGATATCAGACGATTGTCGACGTCGACGAGGAAGACCGCCGCGTTCGGGAAATCTTCGAGCAGTGCGATCCTTCCGCCGATCCTTTCTATTGCGTCGAAGCGGCCTATTTGCTACGGAAATTGGGCGAACCTCGCGCGATATGCGAAGAAGCGGCGGCGCGTATGGAAGAAGAAGCGCTCGTTATGCTGGAAAAGGCGGCGCGGCGCGGAAATCCCTTCGCGACGTTCAAACTCGCGGAAGCCGACGTCGGAGAGAACGACGAATCGATCGACCGCATTCTGCAAGCGGCCGAGGCGGGCTGCGCTCCGGCGCTCGTGAAAGCGGGGTATCTCTACGAGTGCGACGGACGCGCCGACGAAGCGCTTAAGTATTACGCCAAAGCGGCGGAGCTTGATTATCCCGACGGCTTGTGCAAAGCGGGTTCGATTCTTGAGGAGTCGGGCGACCTGGAAGCAGCCGTCGGTTTTTATCGCCGAGGCGCGGAGTTCAATCACGAGCCGTCGCTCTATATGCTGGGCAATTATTGTTGGGATTTAAACGACGATAAAGCTTACGCCGCGGAATGTTGGCGCCGTTCCGCAGACGGCGGCTTCGCGCTCGCCATGGAACGCTACGCCGAATATTTGAAGGCGGAATTAGACGAGAACAGCCCGGACGAATCGTGGGCGGAAGTCGCCGCGTACTATAGGGGCGCGATGAACGAAGGCGTCGATTCCTCGAAAGTTATGTACGCGGGCTTGCTTAACGTCGGTCGCGGCGTAGCGAAAGACGAACGCGAAGCGGAACGTCTCTTTCGCGAAATCGAAGAATCAGGAGACGCCGAATCCAAGGAAATTCTCGCTTATTTGAAATATCGCGGCGAATTTTGCGACCGCGACGTTCCGGGCGCCAACAGTCTTCTTGCCGACGCCGCGCTCGAAAGACCGACGGCGCAGGTCGCTCTTGGCGTGAACTACTATTCCGGAAGGTTTGTTCCGCCGGATTACCGGCGCGCCGCTCAACTTTTCGGGGAGGCGGCAAAAAAGGGATTTCCGGACGGTCTGAACCTTTTCTCGCGATGCTGTTACGAAGGTCGCGGCGTCTTTCGCAACGACGTCGCGGGCGAATTTTTTCTCCGGCTCGCGGCGGAAAAAGGTTGCGCCGACGCGGCCTGTCGACTGGGAAATATGTTCGCCGACGGGGAATTTGGAACCTGCCGCTGGGATTTGGCGGCGCAGTGGTTTCGCGTCGCCTCGTTGAAACGCGACGCGACCGCGACCAATCGGCTCGCGTTTTGCTATTGGAACGGTCTTGGCGTTCCGCGCGACCGCGTGTTGGGCGCGTTTTACTGGGGACTGGCGGACGAATTCGGTTGCGGCGACGCTTTGGAGGAATTGTCGCGCTCGAAACTTGCCTTTGCCGTCGAACAACTGTTTTGCGAAACTGAGGATCCTCTTGAAAAGAAGCGAAACGCTTTTTTGGCCGATTCGATGAAGGAATGGATGAAGACGAGATCGGAATCGTCCGGAGATTTGCCGAAACGCGCCGAATTTCTGGAGGAATATCAATCGAAAATGACCGCGTACGTCGACGCTTTGCGCGACGACGCGTCCGGCGTCGTTTCTTCTGGCGCTTCCGACTATTTCGGAGCCGTTCAAACGTTGCTCGATCTCTATGGAGAATGCGCCGACGCCGACGCCTCGCGAACCGCGTTCTCGAAAGGGGAGTTCGAAATATGACCGGATCCGCGCCGGATTTTTTCGACCCGACCTTCCCCGTCTGGGAAACGTACGACCCCGGACGGGAAGTCGTTACGGCGAAAGTCGCCTTCGTCGACGGTCCCGACGGTCTGTTCGACTACGTCGTTCCCGAAAGACTCGTCGACAAAGTTTGTCCGGGCGTTCGCGTCCTGGTTCCGCTTGGGAAGAGCAATCGCTCCGTAACGGCGTACTGCGTTGAAATCGCGCGCCGGGATCGCGCCGATCTGGAGCGCCCGGA
Source organism: uncultured Planctomycetales bacterium (assembly GCA_947305735.1). Taxonomy (GTDB): domain Bacteria; phylum Planctomycetota; class Planctomycetia; order Pirellulales; family Thermoguttaceae; genus RUG369. The sequence goes on from CAMZEO010000077.1 coordinate 9,653, forward strand.
AACGTCGTCGAAAGCGGACGACGGAAAACGGACGGCGTTCGACGCCCCCCTTTTATTCCCCGAGCTTGAGTCTTCCAAACCTGAACCGAAGTCGTCGTCCGAAAATAGAACGTTTCGCCTGAAAGAACTCGTCGACGTCGTCGACAAGACTCCGATCTTGTCTCCCAAAACTTTGGAACTTGGCGTCTGGCTTGCCGAGCGTTATCTTTCTCCCCTTGGTCAGACGCTCGACGGAATCGTGCCCGCTGGCGTCAGAGACGCGGTCGGCTCGCGATTGACGACGGTCTACGAACTCGCGCCGGATCTCGACGAGCGTTTAAACCGCGTCGACGAAGTCAAGCGCAAACGCGCCTACGACCTGCTCACGCATAAGCAGCGGTACGTTCTCGACGAAATGCGCAAATTAACGGAACCTCCGACGCTTTCCGAACTTACGCGCGTCGCGAAATGTTCGAACGCCCCGATTGCCGCGCTCAAAAATCTCGGCTTTCTCCGCATGAAGCGCGTCCGACGCGTCAGCGATTTTTACACCGAACTTTTGGAATCGGAAAAGACGGCGGCTCCTTCCCCCGCGCGCGTTCTGAACGCGGAGCAACAAAACGCCCTCGACGCGATTCTCGAAGCGCTCCGCGACGAAAAGGCGCCGACGTTTCTCCTTCGCGGCGCGACTGGAAGCGGCAAAACGGAGGTCTACGTTCGCGCCATTGAAGAAGTCTTGTCGTACGGCAAGCAGGCGATCGTTTTAGTTCCGGAAATCAGTCTGACGCCTCAGACGGTTCAACGCTTTCGTTCGCGACTCGGTTCGGTCGCCGTGCTGCACAGTCGCCTGACCGACCTGGAACGAAAAGCCGAATGGGAAAAAATAGCGTCCGGCAGAGCGAGCGTCGTCGTCGGCGCCAGAAGCGCGATCTTCGCGCCGGTTCCGCGCTTAGGGCTTATCGTGATCGACGAAGAACACGAAACGTCGTTTAAACAAGACGTCGCGCCCAGGTATCACGCGCGCGTCGTCGCGCGTTGGCGTTCCGAGCGCGAAAACGCGCCGCTCGTGTTGGGATCGGCGACTCCGTCTCTCGAGAGTTGGCGAAACGCGCAGCTTAACAACTATCGATTGCTGACGTTGGCGCATCGAGTCCGGAATCTTCCCCAGCCTCCGATTTACGTCGTCGATATGCGAACGCGCGCGGCGTCGGGTTTTTCGGCGGGAACTTTGTGCCAACGTCTTTGTCGCGATATCGAAACGGCGCTTGACGCGGATCCGAGCAATCAAGTCGTCTTACTGTTGAATCGTCGCGGCTATTCGACGCACATTCAATGTCCTTCGTGCGGCGAAACGCTCAAGTGTCCCGATTGCGACGTGGCGCTCACGCACCATATTACGCAACAGATCGCGATCTGTCATTATTGCGACTACCAGATTCCCGCTCCTAAAAGGTGTCCTTACTGCGGTTTTGCGGGAATTAAGTACGGAGGTTTCGGCACGCAAAAACTTGAACAAGAGTTTTGCGAGCGTTTTCCGAACGCCCCGATTCTGCGCATGGATTCCGACACGACCCAGGCTAAAGACGCGCACGAAAAATACTTGTCGGCGTTTCGACGCGGCGAGTATCGCGTGTTGCTCGGCACGCAAATGATCGCGAAAGGGCTGGATTTTCCGAACGTCGTGCTCGTTGGAATCGTCAACGCGGACGTCGCGCTTCATTTGCCCGACTTTCGCGCCGCCGAACGCACTTTCGATTTGATATTGCAGGCGGCCGGTCGAGCCGGACGAGGCGACAAAGAAGGCAAAGTCGTCGTGCAGTCGTACTACCCGGATCATCCGGCGATCGTCGCCGCCGTGAAGGGCGATTACGTCGGTTTCGCGAATTCGGAACTTGCCGCGCGTCGAACGTTAGGATTTCCGCCCTTCGTTTCTTCGATTCGATTCGTCGTTCGCGGTTCAGACGAGAAGGAAACGGCTGAATTTGCGCAAACCCTTGGAAACGCGTTGCGCGAGGCCGTTCGCGCCGTCAACGTCGAACGCGGGCGCGTCGACGGGACGGCTTCGAAGAAAAACGACGACTCCGACGCCGAGGAAATCGTCGCGACTCGCGATTCATCGGGTCGCAACGTCGTCGCTCCTCCTCGGGCGAAGCGTTCTCGTCCGCCTCTTCTGGCGCGAATTTTGGGGCCCGCCCCGGCGCCCTTCGCCAGATTGAGAGGAAATTATCGTTACCACCTTCAAATCCTCGGCGCGCCGGGGACGCTTCTTCGCGAGGCCGCGCGACAAGTTTGCCGCTCGAAGTTGAACGCGCCTCGAGACGTTCGGTGGATCGTCGACGTCGACCCGCTCGACTCCCTCTAACCCCCGCGTTGTAAGCGCTATTTACGAAAGGCGATTCCAATATGTCGGCGACGATTCGACCGCTGGCTCTTTTAGGCGCGTTTGTCGCGGGCTGGCTAGCGCCGCGAGGCGCGGTTTTGACGCCGTTGATTCCATGGTTGGTCGGCTTTATGCTGTTCGTCACCTTTTTAGGACTCGACGCGCGCAAAACGACGGTTCGACGCAGCCATTTTCTTATCGTGATTCTCAATCTGCTGATAGGAACTTGCGGGTTCAAGCTGGTTTCCGCGACAAGTTCGGATCAAACGCTGGCGCTCGCCGTTTTCTTCGCGGGCATGGCTCCGACGGCGACCGCCGCGCCCGCGATCGCGTGTTTTTTGAAGAAAGAAGCCGAATACATCGCGACCGGCTTGCTCATGACGACCGGCGCGGTAATGCTCGCGTTGCCGACGCTGATTCCCTGGGCGCTTGGAAAATCGAGCGCGGGGGGCGAGTTTTTCGCGGCGTTCCTATCGGTCGCCAAAAGCGTCGCGCTTACGATGGTTCTGCCGATAACGCTCGCTCAAATTTGGCGCGTCGTCCGCCCGAGCAGCAGAACGTGGCCGAAACGTTGGAAAAACGTAACATTCGCGACATGGACGCTTATGGTGACGATTATCGCGTGTCGCGCTTCCGCGTTCATACGGAATCCCGCCAACGGCGTCGGCGCTTCGATTCTGCTGCGCGTCGGCGCGGCGTCGCTCGTCGTGTGCGCGCTGAATTTTATCGTAGGATATTGGATTGGCGAAAAGAATTATCGCGGCGAGTCGAGTCAGACGCTCGGTCAAAAGAACACGGGAGCGATGATCGTTTTCGCTTCTCTTTACGCGGAGCCTCTCGTCGCGCTGGGACCGACGATTTACGTTCTCTGGCACAACCTTTGGAACGCGGCGCAACTGGCGCGCGTTTCGGCGCTCGAACGCAAGGAGTCCGAAGCGGCGGAAACGTCGACGACGTCGGACGCGCAATGAAGAAAGGAAAGGCTATGTATCGAATAGGTTACGGTTGCGATCTTCATCGATTTACCGAAGGAACGTCGTTGCGCCTGGGCGGCGTCGCGATTCCCTTTACGAACGCGCTTCTCGGACATTCCGACGCCGACGTCCTGCTTCACGCGATCGCCGACGCGCTTCTGGGCGCCGCGGCGCTCGGCGACGTCGGCGAGCTGTTTCCCGACGACGCCGAGGAGAATCGCGGACGCGACTCGGCGGAAATCCTGTCTCTTTGCAACGAGGCGGTCGAAGAGGCGGGATGGAAAGTGTCGAATCTCGATTGCGTCGTCTGCGCCGAGCGTCCGAAATTAGGCGCGCTCAAAAAGGCGATGCGCGATCGAATCGCCGCTATTTTAGGGGTAAAGCCCGACAGAGTGAACGTCAAGGCCAAGACCGGCGAAAAGGTCGGACCGGTTGGTCGACTCGAGGCGATCGAAGCGCGCGCCGTCGTCCTGCTCGAGCCGCTCGAACGGCGCGGCGACGCGGAAAGGAGTTGACAATGTCCGACTTTCCATACGCGACGCCCGGTCCGCTCACCGTGTTTCGACGCGAAGCGATGGCGTCCGATTTTGAAGTGGCTCTCAACGAGTCTCGAGACGACGACGGCGCGGAGGCGGCGCTCGACGCGCTCGACGAAGTGGATCGCGTCGAGGAGATTCTTTCCGTTTTCAGAGCGACGTCGGCGGTGAGCCGACTGAATCTTTTAGGCGCGGAAACGAGCGTTCGCGTCGACGAAGAGTTGTGGAACTGGCTCGAGACGTCGATTCGTCTTGGCGAAGAAACCGACGGCGCGTTCGACGTCGCGTCCGCCCCTTTGTGGCGCGCGTGGGGATTCGCGAACAGAAACGGCGAATTTCCCAAAGAAGAAGATCGCCTGCGAGCGCTGGCGCTTTCCGGACGCGAGCATTTGAGACTTTACCCCGAAACACGATCCGTCGCCTTCGACAAGCCGGGCGTCGAACTGAATTTCGGCGCGATCGGCAAGGGAATCGCGCTCGATCTCGCCGCCGCCAAGCTGGAAGAGCGCGGCGTTTTCAATTTCCTTGTTCAAGGGGGCAAAAGCGGAGTCGTCGCGCGAGGAGGACGCCTTGGCGACTATTCGCCGGGCGTCCTCGCGCTTCTGGAACGAGAAAACGACGAAGAAGAGGACGACGAAATCGACGAAGAGAGCGGACTGCCTCGTCGGGGCGCGGAAACGACGGCTCAAAACGCCCTCGACGCGCTTTTGCCCGACGCGGCGCGTCCCGACCGCGCGTTGGCGGCGCGAGAACGGCTCCGCGACGCGCCGACCGGCTGGACGATCGGCGTCGCGCATCCTTTGATTCCGGAGAAAAGGATCGGCAAGCTGCAACTCCGCGACCGCGCGCTGGCGACGTCCGGCTCGACGCGCCAGTTCTTTCGCGTCGGCGGGAAACGCTATTCGCACATTATCGACCCTCGATCGGGCTTTCCGTCAACCGGCGTTCTTTCGGCGACGGTTCTCGCGCCGACCGGCGCGGAAGCGGACGCGCTCTCGACGGCTTTTTTCGTCCTTGGAGCGGAAAAGACGGAGGAGTTTTGCGCGCGGCGTCCCGACGTTTCCGCGATCTTAATTCTGGAGCGCGAAGTCGATCCCGAGTACGAACTCGCGACGTTTAATCTTGACTCCGACGTCTTTCGAGCGCTGTAAACGACGCGTCCCTCCGCCGACGCGAGTCGGCGGCGACGGACGGTCGGCGCGTCGCGGAGTTTGAAGACGATCGCCGATTGTTTCATCGGAACCGTTTGACGTCGTTTCTCGCGCGCGTCGCCACGCGCTCGACCAGGCGGAACGGGGCCAGAGCCGAGGAAGAACCGACGAGCCGATTAATACTTGGAAAGATCGACGGTCAGCGAAGCGTCCGCAGGAACGTTCGCTTTAATCGGGGACGTCTGAAAACTCGTGAGATCGGCCGGCACAATCTTTGGCAAAGCGGCGATTTTCGCGTCGCGCTCCTTGTAGTACCGGTCGATTTCCGACCGCTCCATCGACTCCGCTTTTTCGGGAGTCAGTTCGGGCATATCGGGAACTACGGGCGTTTTTTTCAACGTCACCGTAAACTCTCCGGTCGGCGCGCCCGCCGCTGAATGACCCGCGAACGTCGTTCGAACGACGCAAACGCCTTGCGCGTCGGTCTCGCCCCCGACGATCGTCCCGCTCATGACCTGAGCGGGTATCAGAGCGACTTCGACGCCCTCGACGGGATTGGTTCCGTCCGTCACGATAATCTCGCATGGCTTGACGCTTGGAAAACCTTTCGGTCTGCCGGAACAACCGACCGTCGCCTGGACGCAAAGCGCGACGGCGCACAAAAGAGCGGCGCTATTGATAATGGAATTACGCATTTTTTCGCTCGACTATCTTTTGAAATGAAAGAGCCGACGTCAAACGAGCGTCGAACGTCGGCTTGCGTTAAACGCGGTTAAACAAACGTTTTTCAGTTTCCCTTGGTTTCGCCGCCGTTAATCGATCCCATGGCGCCCCAAACGCCGAAGGGACTCTTTCCGGCGAATTCCTTTCCGTGCGACGCGCTCTGCGTCGTATAGGTCGATCCGTTGACGTCGGCGTCCATGTCGCCGCAGTCGATCGTGTCGGACACAAAACGAACGGAACCGTCGACCATGGCGCAGTTGACTCCGCCGCTGTGATAGCTTTGCGCGGAGCAAATGCCGTATCCCCAGCCCGCCTGACCGTTGCCGCTGTTGTAGGTGCGCGCGCTCGGCGAGTTCGGGGGAAGAATCGTTTGGAAACCGGTCGTGCTGACGTTGCCGTGCGCGTAGCAGTCGCCGC
>CAMZEO010000078.1 GCA_947305735.1 uncultured Planctomycetales bacterium
AATGCCGGATCGTCATTAAAAAACCAGGCGTCGCGAGTCGAGAGATTTGCGACGCCTTTTTTCGCGCTTGTTCGAGCGCGTCCGCTTTAATAATTGGAGTCGAGTTCTTATGCCAACGTTCGCCATACGACGCGCCGAAGAAAAGGACGTCGCCAAAATTCTCTTTTTTATCAACGGAATCGCCGAATACGAAAAAATGACGGACGAAGTCGTCGTTACGGAACAGGCGCTTAAAGAATGGCTTTTTGAAAAGAAGATCGCGGAAGTTCTCTTTGCGGTCGAAGACGGCGAAGAAGTCGGATTCGCGTTGTTCTTTCCGAACTTTTCGACGTTTCTCGGACGAGGAGGGCTCTACCTGGAAGACCTGTACGTCATGCCCGAATATCGCGGCAAGGGACACGGCAAAGCGCTCTTTCAACGATTGGCCGAGATAGCCGTCGAACGGAATTACGGACGAATCGAGTGGCGTTGTCTGAATTGGAACGAGCCGAGCGTCGAGTTTTATTATTCTCTTGGCGCCGTCGCGCTTGACGAGTGGACGACGTTCCGGCTTTCTGGAAACGGAATCACCGACTTGGCGAAGGGGGCAAAGTCGGCGACTCCTTGACGTCGACGTTAAAACAGGTAAAATAGAGTCCCGCGTCAGGATGATCGTTTTTATTAGGAGAGGTCGCGCGCAGGCGGCGAAAGGTCCTCTTCCGTTTCAACCGAGCCACGAAGAATGAACGTTCCGCAGGTCAAAATTCGGGACCGCAAGACGCCGCGTCAAACGAAGTTTATCGCGGCGCTTCCCCGTTTGAGGGCGGTCGGGTTTTCGTTTGCGGCGTCCCGGGGGCGCGTTAACGCTCGCCTCGGGGTTTTGACGCGCGTCGCGCGTCGAAGACGGCTTTGTCCGATTTCTATTTCGTCTCATTCGACTTTTTTCCGCCCGGTTCTCTTGTCGATTCTCTTTTTGCTCCTTCTTTTCGCTCGCGTTCTTTTCGTTTCCTCCAACACCGTATCTCGGAGAATACTCTATGAAGATTGACAGAACGAGCTTTCGACGATCTTTCGGCGGCCGCCGACATAGCAAGAGACAAGCGTTCGCGTCTCAAACGGCGCTGATCGCGTCTGTCGCGCTGGCGTTTTTCGCGTTGTGTTCGACGGGTTTGGTTAAATCGAGCGCCGGTCAGGACGAATCCGATCCGGTCGTTTCGACGGAGTCTGCGGAAACGGGTCGGGAAACGTCGACCAACGCGGATATTCCCGTCAATTGGCTTCCGGATCTTCACGTTCCCTCGGGATCGCCGGAGACTCGCGTCGATCTTTCGGTGACGGAACGGCAATTCTGCGAGCGAAATTTTTTTGGAGCGTCGGAGAAAGTAACGCCGGACAAGCTCGAATGGCGGGTCGTTCTTCCCGAGGAAGACGCCGCGTCGGTCGCCGACGTCGAAGTGAACGACGACATGGTGTTTCTTCGCTGGAAAGAGGGCGCGGTCGGCAAGACGAAGATTCTGCTCGAAGCGTCGGTGAAAGGGGACGAAACGCGCAAGGCTTACGCGGCGTTTAATATCGACAGCTGGAAACCCGACTATCTTAAAATGTTCGCGGCGATTCTCGGCGGACTCGGCTTGTTTCTGCTCGGCATGAAGAAGATGTCGGAAGGCTTGACGGCGATCGCGGGGGCGCGTCTCCGCCGATTGATTTCCGTCTTTACGAACAATTGCTTCCTTGCCGTCGGACTTGGGATCGTGACGACGACGCTCGTTCAATCGAGTTCCGCGACGTCGGTTATGACGCTTGGATTTGTGAACTCGGGGTTGATGAAACTTGAACAGGCGATGGGCGTCATTATCGGCACGCACATTGGAACGACGACGACCGGCTGGCTGCTGACGTTCAACATAGGCGCGACGGGGTTGCCGATCCTCGGCGTCGCGGCTCTTGTCCTGATTTTTTTCAAACGGGAACGAGTCGTTCATATCGCGACGTTCACGCTTGGCGTCGGCATGATCTTTTTCGGGTTGGAAACGCTCAAGCACGGGATGGCGCCGTTGTCGGAATTACCCGAGTTCAGCGAGTTGATTCAGGCGACGCGGGCGAACACGATGGTCAACGTGGGGAAATGCGTTTTAATCGGCACGGTCGTGACGATGCTCGTCCAGTCGTCGGCGGTTACGATGGCGATCGTGATCACGCTCGCGTCGCTTGGCTCGATCGACCTGAATTCTTCGGCGGCGATCGTGCTCGGGAGCAACGTCGGCACGACGATTACCGCGCTGCTCGCGTCCGTGGGGGCGAACGCGAACGCTCGTCGCGTCGCGTATTTCCACACGGCGTCGAACGCCTTTGGCGTTTTGTGGGTCTGGGCGGTTTTCTTCGTCTTTTTAATTCCGGCGGTCAATTATATCGGGGACGCCGTCGGGATGAGAACGGTCGTCGGAAAGATCGCGCTCACGCACACGTTTTTCAACGTCGTCAACACGATCGTTCTTATGCCGCTGATCAAGCCGGCTTCTCGTTTGTTCGAGCGGTTGGTGAAAGACGACGAAGAGAGAATTGAGGAAGATCCGAGTCTGAAATGGCAAAAATTACAATTGGTGAACGTGTCGGGAACGACGGGCGCGATGACGAACATCACCAACTCGCGAAAAGTCGTTCAGGATATGTTTTTTGACTGTCATCGACTTTTTGAGATTCTGGGGACGTTGCGCGAGAATAATTTTTCGGATTCCGAGCTTACCGAAAAGGCGTTTAAACTTGAAGACAAGCTCGATCATGTTCAGGACGACGCGATCGATTTCGTTTCCAAAGTGACGGTCATGGCGCTGTCGCCCGACCTGGCGGCGTCCGCTCGCGAGCAGATCAGGCTCGCCGAAGAGCTCGAAACGATCAGCGACTACATTATTGGCATTTTGAAGTCGAATTTGAAGTTGAAGGCCGACGACAAATTAGAATTGCCCGACTTTATCGCGGACAAAGAGACCGAGTTTCTGAGGGAATCGTCCGACGCGCTTCAGTGGCTGAGCGAAAAATTCGGGGGACATATTCACGACGGACTCACCGACTCGATTAACGCGCGACGCGATCAACTTGTCGGAGCCGTCAAAGAAACGCGCGATATGTTCATGCAACATATGTTCGACGATAAAATCGACCCGCTCGTGATCATCGCCGTCGAATTTCAGCTCAACGCGTGGAGAAGAGTCTTCGAGCATATTCAGAATATCGCCGAGGCGATGGAAGAGCCGGGCAGAGTCGCGCCGCTAAGCGCCGCGGTCGCCGCTTCGCGCAGACGGAAGGCGCCCGTCGCGAAGCGGGGCTGAACCGTCCGACGCGCCGCTGAACGGCGCTTTTCGGATTCGCGGACTCCCGGTTTCCACATTTGATCGGCGTGGAAATTCCTCGTCGCTTTTCGCGGCTTTCACGTTATCGTTTCGGCGTCGGGGTCTCGCGACGGCGCTTTCGCGACTTTTCGCGTTTCCGCCCGCCTTCGTTATTTCAGAATCGGAGCGTTGGCCAGGAGGGGTCTTGCGGAGGCTTCGTATCCTTTTTTTATCGTCTCTTTGGCTTTTTGCGCCAACCGAGGATCGTATCGTTCGAGCGCGGCGAGTAAATCTTCCCAATAGTCGAACAGGCTTTCGGAAGCGACGGCGTCGCCGACGGCGGTTTCGTGGAGTCGCTCAATCAGCGCGTCGAGTTCGGCGTCGTTCTTCTCGTCGATCGCCTTTTGAATCCGCGCGGGAATCTTTAGGTTGGCGACGAGCGCCCGATAGCGTTTTATCTTCTTTTCATCGTAGTTTTCGCTAACGGAACCCGCCGCGTTTTTCTCCGGATTGAGTTCGTCGTCGAGTCTTTCGAGACTTTCGACGTCCCCCGTCTTGACGCAAACGCGGCAGTAGGATTCGACGATTCGATCTCCGTCGGCGCGCGCGCGGATCTTGACAGGCGAGAGATCGCAGTCTTATCTCCAGAAGCGCGCGACAATAACGACGCAGTTTTTCTTTGTCTTCCTTTTTGGGCTCTTTTCCGTTTTGTTGAGCGGCGTCGATTTTACGGGCTAAAGAAGAAATATCGCTCGCGACGGACGACGCCGTCCACAAGTAATCGGTATAAGCCGACTTCGGAGACAAGTTAAACTCGGTTTTTTTGGTCCGGTTTTCCGCCTTGTTTCGAAGGACGTTCGACACGTTCGGAGTCGCGATTATTACCAGAACGAGCGTCGCGGACAGCGCCAGCGCGCCTACGACGTATTGCGCGGATCTTCGCATCGATTTATTCTCCGTTTTGCTTCGCTGAAAAAACTGTTCGACGTTAATCGTTTTCTTGACGTTACTTCGAGATCGGCTCCCGATCATTTTCGGCAAATCGCGTCGGTTCCAACGGTTCGACGATAATTTCCCAGCTTTCCGTCGTCCTTGTCGGGCGATCAAAGTCATAGTGATAATAGTATGGCCGCGACGGCGTTATGAACGCGACGGCGGGGAAATTTGTATAGACTCTTCCGCGTTCAAGGAGGACGTCCCGCGCGTCGAATTTGACGTGTTCGTCCGACTCCGTCTTACGAACGACCGTTAATTCGGGGGTTCGAAATTGTTCCAACGCCGTTTTACCGACGAACGGGACGCCGAGATCCGACGCGTCTATTCCAGACGTTTGATTCGAAGTTTCCGTCGACAAACTTTTGAGACCGGCGACGAATTCCGGCGGGAGTTCAAATTCAAAGGCGTATTCCGGCTTGTCAAGCCTCCGCTTGTCGAGGAAGATTCCTCTTTTTTCGGCGTATTTCGGCGTTTCCGTCTCGCCGGACGATTTAACGTCAAGCGCTACTTTTCCTGCTGAATCCAGATATTTTACGAGCGTCGTTTTTACGCCGTCCGATTCCGTCGTCGTCCGAAGCGCCCACTGATTCGGAACCTCGTAGGAATTTTCCCCGTCGGGTTGGAAGGGAAGGAACGCCCTGACGCGACCGATCTTCGGCTCGTCGGACGGTTCGTCCTCGCGCGACGCGAGCGTTCGGGCTCCGCCGCAGTCGAAATCGGGTTTTTCCCGCGTCGGTTCCGGCGCGAATAGAACCGGCTCGCCGTACTCGTCGACGTCGTTGAACGAGGCTCCGTAGAATCGACAACCTTCGTCGTCGACGAGCGGCGAACCGTCGCGCGCGAACAACGGGTAGACTCCGGAGACTTCGAGAGAGTCGATCTCGTCGTTCGATATATCGGGCTTGAATCTGGGCGCGCTCGCCGTCAGTCTTATCGGCGCGTCGGGGTCGTAATACGCTTTCTCGCGCGGCTTGACGTCGTTTGGTCGCGCGTCCTTCGCGTCCGAGAGCGTCGGCTCCCTCGGCGCGCGCCCGCGTTCGTCGAGGAAGGGAACGAGTTTCGTCGGATCGGAACTCGCGGCGCGGCGTTCCGGACGACGCGGTTGCGCGATTAGGGGCTGGAGGCGCGGACAGTAGGGAGTTTGCGGGAGATCCGGCGTCAGGCCTCGCATATGGATCGTCGCGAACGATTCCCAGGGACGGTCCGAACCGTCCGGTCGGGGCGTCTTGGCGGCGATACGCAGATAGAGAAGCCTCCGTTCGATTTCGATTCGACGCAATTGCGCAAAACTCTTGAAATTGACGTCTCCCAACGCGTTGAGGACGTCGTTGTAGTCGCGCGCTTCGCGATTGGAATAATACGACGTTGGAAACGGCGCGTAGGAGGAAGGCAGGGGCAATCCCTGTAATTCTTCCGTCCACTCGTTTACGATAGGAGCCAATATCTGCGCTATGTTCCAAAGGGCGCGTTTCCAAATTTTGTCGTTTTTAGCTCGCGCCTTGGCGACAGTCTCGATCGTCCAGGACGCCTCGTCGCCAGAGTCGAGGTTTCCGTATTGCGCGAACGCGTAGAAATTGTCCGCCATTTGTTCTCCCGACGGACGAATCGAAGGAATATCGCGCAAGAAATCGAGCAAACCGTTTGGTTCGACCAGCTCCGGAACGGGTTCGTCGAGCGCTTTGCGCAACGCGGCGTAGAACGCTTTTTCGGCGTTTCCAACGTCGCCGACGTCCGCCGCTCGTTTTTTAGTCAGTTCGCAGGCGTCGAGGAACCGTTCGCGCAAGCCGTTTAACTCGACGGCGACCGCGTCGCTTCCGTCGGCGGTCTTAAAGAGCGGGGCGGACTCTACGTTCGCGACGCCCTTTTCGGCGTCGGCGACCAGTCGATCGTATTCTTCTTTCGATTGAGGGAACGAGGCGACTTCGATAGTTCGCAGGTTAAGTTTTCCGGGGAGTTTCGGTAGTTTGGCGTATAGAACGCCCGCGAGAGACGCGACGATCAACGCGACGGGAACCGCGACGCTCCAAGGAGTTTTGCGTCGGTTGATTCGTCCCGTCGCGATTCTGAACGACGCGACGATAAAGACGACCGCCGCAGCGATCATCGTCAACTTGAACTCGATTTGCGCGAGATCTGATCTGTCAAGTCCGACGCCATGCCACCAGCCTATGGCCAGAGGCAACGAGACTACCGCCGCGAGCCAAACGGGCCAGACGACGATCCTGCTCGCGTTGAGCGACGCGCTCCACAGCGAAGTTCCGAAGACGACGAAAAAGGCCGCGCCGACGGTAAGGCAATATTGCCCGAAAGGTTCTTCGTCAAAACAACCGGACAGGACTCCGATCAGAACCAACGTCGCGCAGACGAGAAACGCTGCGGACGCGTTGGCGAGCCAATACGCGCCCGGCGTTACGGAAAGTCGATCTTTGACGACGGATTCCTTTCGTTTCGAGTCCGCGAATAGTCCCGTCGCGAAACACGAGTAATAGAACAAGGATAAAATCGCCAAAACTTCCTCTTCATTCTGAAAGAGCATAAACGCGATCGCTCCGAAGAGGATCGCGAGCTCGAAGAGAATCGAGGCGGGGGAGCGGAAGAGCAAAGACGCGTCGGCAAAGGCGAGCGAAACGAGCGTCGGAAACTTCGCGCTCTTCTTGTCGACGGCGATTCGATCCCATGCGCCGGAACCGACGTCGACCGATTTTTGCCCGGTTCTTTTTTCCAACTCGCGGTATCCGAATCTTCCCCTAAAAGGAGCGGCCGCGACCGCGATCAGACCGGACATGCCGACGACGACGCCGGAGACCGTCCATCGTTCGTCATCCGAATGGAGGTGAAAGCAACGTTCGCAGAGGACTTCGACGAGGACGCATATCAGGAGCGGACAGAATACCGAGCGAAAGACGGCGACATTTGCGACGAAGCGCGACCGGTCCAAAAGACCCCCCAGCCGACGACCGCCGCGCTCAGGGCAATCGACCGCGCTACGAACGAATTAACGTCGCCTTCGAACGCCGCGAACGGTCTTTGACCGGCGATTTTCGCGACGACGAACGATTCGACGGCGAAGAACGCGGCGAGCGCGAGCGTCGACGCGAGAATCCAACCGAATTTTCCGGCGGCGGCGACGCGCCAGTCGGGGGCGATTCGACGCAAGGTCTGGAACGTTCCGATTTCGCGCTCGCGCGCGAAGGTCGTCGCGGTCAACAAGACGGCGTTGAGCCAAACGGCGAAAATACCGCCGATCGCGGACGGATCTTCGGCGATAAAACCGAATTCGTCGTCGTCGAGAAGCAGCAAGAATAAAAAGAGGACGCCGACGATCAGGAACACCAGCGTCGCCGATCGCGTTTCCAGATATTCCTTGCGAAAAACCGCGTATACTCCGCCCATGAAAAGCCCTCCGCGCGTTTCGATTTTCCAACGACGCATTCTATCGTCAAACGGTATTGATTTGAAGGAATTGGAGTTAAATCGCCCGCCGGTCGTCGCGTTGTTTGACCGCGCGACGCCGTCGATCGTCCGGACCGCGACGATTCGGAGAATCTTTTTTTTTCGTTATCGCTCCGGAAACCCCGCTCCGTCGTCGGCGGCTTTCATTTTAATATTTCTACTTCCGCCAGTAAAGGTCGCGCCGAGTTCTTGTAACCTTTTTTTACGTATTCTCTCGCTTTTTGCCCCAGATCGGTATTGCGCGAGTCAATTGGGGCGAGAAAATACTTGAGCCTGTTCGCGAAATCGGTTTCCGGAGTCAGGGCGTCGTTAAGGGCGACGTCTTCCATCTTGGCGACGCAACGTTCCAACTCGGCGTCGTCTTTATTGTCGACGGCGTTTCGTATTTCAACGATTAGCTCCTGATTGCGCGCGTATCTTTGATAACGCTCGATATATTTTTCGCTAAATTTTGACTCGTCGAGTTCTTTTTCAAATCTTGTAAGCCCGTCGACGTCTCTGGTCAGGACGCATAGTTCGCAGTAAGTTTGAACCTGATATTCCGCGTTTGAACCGTCGCCGTAGTCGCCGTCGAAACGATTTCCGTCCGGATGAAAAAGTATTCGCAGTATCGTTTCTTTGAGCGCGGTTTGGTATCGCCGTATTTTTTCTTCGACGGAACGCCCCGATTTTTTAGCCAATTTGTTTAACTCGTCGGAGAGCCGTTGATGACGCCAAACGTAAAAACGAAAGGATTCGTCCGGCGGTATGTAAAAGACGTCGCCATTTTTCTCTCGCGCGAGTTCCGGCGGGTCGGCGACTTTATAACGTATGTTGGGACTGAACGTCAACGTCAGCGCTATCGAAGCGAGAAGCGCCGAAGTTCCAAGGAAGTATTGCGTCATTTTACGCGTCATGATCCGCCTTTCGTCGTCGACGAGGACGATCTTGTGGTTGTCGTTTTGAACAACGCCTTTTCGGCGATTACATCGGGGGGAACGGCGTCGTCGTTTCGTCGTTCTTTTCTTCCGGCGCGAACGTAGTCGGCTCCAGAGGTTCGACCAACAGGACGCGGGATCCGTATCGTTCGCGCTCCAGGACGGGATCGAGAATCCATGCTCCCGCAGTCGTCAGAAACGCGGCGGCGGGGAAGTTCGTGTAAACTCTTCCGTCTTCAACGATTAAGTCTTTGGAATTGAATCCGACGAACTCTCCGGATTCCGTTTCCCGAAACGCTTGCAATTCTTGCGTCGGGGCGTCCGCAGGACGTCCAAGTTTGCGATTGCGCGACGCCAGGTCGAAGCCGAACTCCGGCGGAATATCGATCGCATAGTCGTAACCGGACTTATAAACGCGGCGTTTGTCGGAGAACAGTCCGCGCTTTTGAGCGTATTTCGGAACGCCGTCTTTATTGAGCAGCTCTTTGCCCGTTGAATCGAGGATTTTGACGTTCGCGATTTGTTCTCCGTCGTTTTCCGAACCGGAACGCAAGAGCCATAATCCGGGGACGACGCTTGAATTTTCGCCGTCCGGTCGGAACGGGAAGAGCGCTCGGACGCGACTGATCTGCGGCGCGTCCGCTCGGAGGGCGTCGCGCGAGGTTAACAGCTTCGCGTCGCCGCAGTCGAAATCGGGGGCTTTGTC
The DNA here is from genome assembly GCA_947305735.1 of uncultured Planctomycetales bacterium. Lineage (GTDB taxonomy): Bacteria > Planctomycetota > Planctomycetia > Pirellulales > Thermoguttaceae > RUG369. Next base: position 9,378 of record CAMZEO010000078.1, read on the forward strand.
GACCGGCTCCGGAACGAAGACCGCCGGTTCGCCGTAGGGATCGACGTCGTTGTAGCTTACGAAATAAAACCGACTTCCGGTTGAATCCAAAAGCGGCGACCCGTCGCCGCGAAACGCCGGGTAAACGTCGGAGAATTCGAAGGCGACAATCTTGTCGTTCGACATATCGGGCGAGTATTCCGGAACGCTCGCAATTCGACTTAGCGGAGCGTTAGGGTCGTAATACGCGTCAAACGTCGTCCTCGACTCGTTTTCGTCGGAGTCGTTGACTCCGACGTCGGCGAGCGTCGGGAGAGCGTCGTCGGGACTCGACGGCGCGCGCCCTTGTTCGTCGAAGCATGGAACGAGCGTTTCTTCCGGATTGACGCGGGGGGTCGTCAATTCGCGGCGTTGCGGACGGGCGATCATAGGCGAGTCGCCCGTGTTGAACGGGGTTAGCGGGGGTTCCGCGATCAAATTTCTCAAGACAATCGCGGCGATCGATTCCCATCGCCGTTCCGGATCGTCGGGAACCGGCGTTTGAGCGGCGAGCCTCAACTCGAGGAGTCGTCGCGAGATTTCATTTTTCGGAGTCTGATTCGTCGGCTCCATCGCGTTGAGAATAGCGTTGTAACGAAGCAGTTTATCGTCGCGGGCATACGAAGAGGGGTAGTCGCGATACGTCGCGTATTTGTCTCCCAGAATCCTCTTCATTGAAAAATCGAGTCGCGACGGAACGTATTGAGTCGCGTTCCAAAGGGCTCGTTTCCAGATCCGGTCGTTTTTGACGCGTTCTTTTGCCAGAACTTCCTTCGCTTTATCCGATTTGACGCCTCCTTCGAGGTCGCCGTATTGCGCGAAAAGGTAATTGTTGTCCGCCTGTTGTTCGGAGGTCGGTCTGATTTTGGGAACGTCGCGGAGGAAGAGCGCGAGGGCGTCGGGTTCGGTCGTTTTCGGGACGGAACGCGAATCGTCGTCGAGCGCTTTTCGCAACGCGGCGTAGAACGCGGCTTCGGCGTTTTCTGCGTCGACGAACGACGCGGCGCGTTTTTTCGTCAGCTCGCAGGCGTCGACAAACCGTTCGCGCAGGTCGTTTAGTTCGACGGCGACGGCGTCTTGTCCGTCCGACGTTTTGAAGAGCGGCTCCAATTGCGCGGATTCGACGCTTTTTCGGGCGTCGTCGACAAGTCGCGCGTATTCTCCCTGATTTTGCGGAAACGCCGCCTCGTCAAATTCCCTGACATGATAGGCGCCGGGAAGTTTCGCGAACGGCAGTCCCGACGCGAACGCCGTCAGAACGACGGTCAACGTCGCCGGAACCGCGACGCCCCAAGGCGTTTTGCGGTAACGCGCGCTTTTGACGACGATTCGATACGACGCGGCTAGAAAAACGAGTCCCGTTGGAAGAGAGAGCGCCGGAAAAAACAGAATCGACGGAACGAAGGCTTCGCGCAGACCCGCGATTCGAGATCTTTCCAATAGAACGCCAATTTCCTGCAGACTGTACTCGAGCGCGATCGAAACGATAAGCGCGGTCGTCAAAACGACGATCCTGCTTCCATTGAGCGACGCGCTCCAGAGCGACGCGCAGAAGACTAAAAAAAGGAAGCAGGCAAAGTCGACGAATTCCTCCGTCAGGCTGTGGGAGGCGTAAGTTCGTTCACCCCATTGAATTAACGCCAACGCTCCCCAGACCGCCGCGCCCATGAGAAACGCGACGGTCGCGTTGGCGAGCCAATAGACGCGCGGATCGGCGTTCAGGCGCGTTTTAAGAATCGACGAGTTCTTCTTCGCGTCGGTCAATAATCCCGACGCAAACGTCAAATAATAAAACACAAACAACGCGCAGGCAAACCCTGAGAGATCTTTGTTCGCAACTTCGCCGAGAGCGAATAACAACGCGCTCGCCGCGAATAGAATCGCCAACTCGAAGAGCGCCGAGACGGGCGATCGAAACAATAGCGCCGCGTCCGCAAAAACGCGAGAGACGAGCGTTGGGAACGGCGCGATTTTTTTGTCGACGTCGACCCGTTCCCACGAACCGTCCGCGGATCGTTCGTCCGGTTTGACTTCAACGCGTCTTGCGACGTCGCGAAAACCGAATCTTCTTTTGAAAGGAGCGGCGAGCAGCGCGAGCAAGCCGGTCGCGCCGACGACGCTCGCGAGAACCGCGCGTTGAATCTCGGGGTCGCTCAACGACTCCGTTTTTCCAAATGTTGTCGCGACAATTGTTTCCGCGACGATTCCGACGACGAGAGGACACAGAACCGCCTGAAAAATCGCGGTCATTTGACGCGAGGAACGTCCGGTCCAAAAGACTCCCCAGCACCACGACGTCGCGGCGATCGACGCCGCGAGAAGGAGCGTCAAGTCGGACGGATTGTATTCCGTCGCTCGTTCCAACGCGACGAAAGGTCGACGTTCGTTCAACTTGGCGACAAGGATTGTTTCGACGAGAAAGAACGCGGCGAGGATCAGCGTCGAGGCGAGGACGCAACCGAATTTCCCGACGGCGGCGACGCGCCAGTCGAATTCGACGCGCCGCAACGTCTGAAACGTTCCGTTTTCACGCTCTCTCGCGAAGGCGGTCGCGCAGAGGAACGTCGCGTTGAACCAGACGGCGAGCATTCCCCCGAACGCGACGGGATCTTCGTCGAGGAAAACAGAAAAAATCCCGATTTCGTCGTAATTGGGACGAAGCGTTCCGATCAGGGGAAAGAGAAGCCCCGCAAGCAGGAATACAAGCGTGAAGGTTCTCGTTTCCAAATACTCTTTGTGAAAAACGGCAAGTATTTTATTCATGGGGGCGTCCTTACGGATTGGCAACCGGGGGCGGAGGCGGCGGACGGCTTTTTAGTCGCCCGCCGCGCGTCAAAAGGTTTCGACACGTGTCGACGTTTTTGATCGCATCTGATTTTTCAACGCCGACTTGTCGTCGTTATTCGGAGTCTTTCTTGTCGTCTTCCGGAATCGGAACGCCCGAGACGCAGCGATCAAATTCCGAGTCTTTCGCTTCGCGCGTCGCGAAGAAGGAAACGGCTCCGCTCGCGCAACCGACGTTTATTCCCCAGTGATGACCGCAGTCGAGGGCTTTGTCCAACACTGCGGCGTTTTCGCGAAACGATCGGGCGTCGAGTTCTTCGTCGGGCTTCATCCAGCAAATCGGTCGCTCGCGTTCGACGACCAGCGCCCGAGCGTTCGCGTCGACGTCTTCTCGTTGACGCGACGCCTTTAAGTCTTTGCCGACGCCGGACGCGTCGAAGAGCGCGTTCTCGCCAAGAATGACCGAATACGTCGTCGATCCTTCTTCGCGCTTTTTGTTCGACGGACACTGGAAAATCTTAGGCGCATGGGCGTGAAAGCGTTTGTTGTATTCCGAATCCCAGGGTTCGTCGAGTCGAATTTGCTCGTGCAACGCCTTGTTTTCTTCGCCAAGATAGGGCAGAATCAGAACGCGCCAACTGTGAAGAGGCTTGCCGTTTTCGTCGACGGTAAAGGCGGGGGGCAGCTTTCCATGATCCGCCTGATATCTCAAGAGCGCGAGCGTCGTCAATTTCATATTGACGACGCAATTGACGCGCTCGTTCGCCTGACCAAAAGCTTCAGCCGCCGGGGCTAACGAAAGAAACAGCCGTTTCGCCAACTTTCCTTCTTGAGATTCCGGTTGATAAGACGTTTTCCATACCTCTACGTCGACTTTCTTTTCGACGACGAGTTCGTCCCATAACCGTTCTACTTCCGTCATAAAAGCGCCGTCGTCAAAGGAACCGTTCCAGACGAAAGCGTCGTTTTTCTCAGATTCGTCGGAATTCTCGGAGGCGTCCTCTGAAAGTAGATCGAGAAACTTGTTTAACGAGCCGTTTCGCGCCAACGTCGGCAGTTCCTGAGCGGTCGGAAGGAAAAAATTGTCGCGTTCGCCTTTCAAAACGTCTCGAGTCGCCTTTTCGAAGTCCATCGTTCCGAAAGAATCGTTCCAGAGGTCGGCCAGACGATCGTAGTCTTCTGGCGTCGGTTCGACGCCGGAGGCTCCGTCGTCAAGCGCCATGCCCGCGCCGATTCCCATAATAGCCATGCCGACGAGAGCTTCGACCAGGCACCTGTTCTCGCGATTGACAAAAAAAGATTTTGCCAGAAGAACGATTGATTCAACGTCGTCGATCGCTCCCTGAATATCGCCCGTTCCGATGCGATAGTTGGCGCGTATTTGGAATTTTCTGGCTATTTCGCGCGAAAATTGGACGTCGGGCAACAGCATGCCGTACCAATCGTCCGGTTGGTTGGAAACGACGCGCCAACATATGAAACGAGGCGACCGAACCGCTTTTGCCCAGACGTCGTATAGGTCCGCGTTTTCTTCAAGCCAACGCGCGGCGACGGGATACTCGTCTTTTGTCCAGGGCGCTCCCATAATCGTCTGATAGCATTTGCCCGCAAGCTCCCAATCGACGCGTCCCGTTTTCTCTTCGTAGTTTTCCCAATACTTCCGATTCCCTTCGACAGATTCAGAATCTGAAGGTTCCGGTTCGTCGCCAGCGATTCCGTTTTTAACCAGGTATTCGTACAAATCCAAACGCGTTAAGAAAGTCGGAGGAGTCGACGGGTCGATTCCAAATTTTTCGCAAATCGGCGTCCAAAAGTCGACAAACCAGTCGTTGGTCGCAATTTGATCCCACGGCTTTCTTGTCGCGAGAGCCTTTTGTTCAAGCGCCAACGGACCAAGCGCCTGTAAAATCAGTTTCCAGCCGTTTTCGTCGGCGGGCAGAATGTTCGCTTCCTGGCGCAGTTCAAATCGACGCCGATAATCGATTCCGACGCCATGAGCGTAATCGGGCTCCGCGTCGACCGAATCGACGGGAAGGATCGTCAACGGTTTGTCGTCGTCCGCCGGGACGTAGCGTCCCGCGCCAAGCGCCGCGATTATCGCGACGCAGGCGATCCAAAAAGTTTTCTTTTCATAAAAACGTCGTTTTCGAGCCGCCGCGTTCTCTGTCGTCATTGTCGTCTCCATTTCTCCATTCTTGTCGCCGAGGCCGGCGTTTGGGAACGTTTTAATCTCGTCTTTTCCTCTTTCCTTCTCACTAACCTATTCGGAGGAATAGTCTTTGAGAGATCGAGAGGAAAACCGTCTGAACATGACAAGTAATTTACGCCGGATTCCCAAAGAAATCAAGGATTGTTTGAAAACTGTTTCGCGCCCTTATAGGAAGCGGTCGGGGACGCGCGTTTGAGCCCCGTTGTCGAAGGACGGCGCGTTTTGGCGCCGTCCCGCTTACCCGCGACAAGCGGCGGACTTTGTCGCCCGTCGCTTGTCGCGCTCGTACGCGCGGTTATTTGATTGTTTCGGCAATGAGCGGACGCAAGGAGGCTTTGTATCCTTTTTTGAGCGCTTCTCTTGCTTTTTGCCCCATTTGAGGACTATAGGCGTCGATTGGATCGAGATACTGGCTCAGGCTATAGCGGGTGAAACTATTTGCGTCGGTCGCGGCGTCGCGGATCGCGGTTTCTTCAAATTGATCGACGCAGGCTTCGAGCGCCCGATCGTCCTTCCGATCGATCGCGTCGAGAATTTCGAGCAGCAACACTTTGTCGCGAGCTTCCTTTCGCCAGGCTTCCACGCGATCGACGTCGTCGTAATAACTTGTCAGTTCGCTGATTTGGCAATCTAACAACGTCATTTTGCAGGTTGAAGGATAACCAAACAACGCGTTGTTGGCGATTGCCTCTTTCAAGCGCGTTTCTCCGTCGTACCAGCTTTTGTCGACCGACGTTTCGTCAAGTTCTTGTTCTAACTTTTTGAGTCCGTCAAGATCTCCGGCGTTAAAATAAAAGTAGAAGTAGGAGAGGAGAGAGTTGAGTTTAGCCCGG
>CAMZEO010000079.1 GCA_947305735.1 uncultured Planctomycetales bacterium
CTGACTTCGATCAATATTCCGGAAGGCGTAAAAACTATTGGAGACAGCGCGTTCTCCGCCTGTAAATCTCTAACTTCGATCAATATTCCGGAAGGCGTAAAAACTATTGGAGACTACGCGTTCTCATACTGTCCGTCCCTGACTTCGATCAAGATTCCGGAAAGCGTAAAAACTATTGGAGGCGGCGCGTTCTGTGACTGTTCGTCCCTGACTTCGATCAATATTCCGGAAGGCGTTACATCTATTGGAAATAGGGCGTTCTGCGGCTGTTCGTCCCTGACTTCGATCAATATTCCGGAAGGCGTAAAAACTATTGGAGACAGCGCGTTCTACGACTGTTCGAAGCTAAACTTAATCGTGTTGCCGGAAAGAGTGAGACATATCGGTGACAGAGCGTTTTTCAATTGTAAACTTCTGACAATTCGCGCTCCATTGGGATCATACGCCGAACAATACGCGCGGAACTGCGGACTCGACGTCGAGGTCGGTTTTTTACCCGATCCCTCCGACTGGAACGTCGAAAGCTACGTCGTTCCCGAGGGAGTCGTCGTTATTGGAGAAAGAGCGTTTGCCGGATGGAAGTATTTGCGTTCAATCAAGTTGCCGGAAAGCGTGGAAACGATTAGGAAAAACGCGTTTCGCGGGTGTAAATCGCTGACGTCGATAACGTTGCCGAAAGGATTAAAGACTATCGGAAAAAAAGCGTTTTGGGGTTGCCTGGAACTGAGATCGATCGCGTTGTCGGAAAACCTGGATTCTATTGAAAAAAAAGCGTTCGAGAAATGCTGGTCGCTCCTTAAGTTCGACGTCCCGGACACAAACCGACGCTATTGTTCGATCGATGGCGTTCTGTTCTCCAAAGACGGAAAAACGCTCGTCAAATATCCAAACGGGAGAAAGGACGTCAAATACGTCGTTCCCGGCGGCGCGACGACTATTGGAAGACACGCGTTCCAGGGCGGCGCGTTTCCAACGTCGGTCGAGTTGCCGGAAACGGCGACAACCATCGAAAAAAAAGCTTTCTGCGACTGTTCGGAACTAACCTCGATCGTCGTTTCGAAAAACCTGACGACTATCGGATACAGGGCGTTCGACGGTTGCGTCTCGCTGACTTCGATCGAATTGCCGGAAACGGCGACGAGCATTGGAAAAAGAGCGTTCCGCAACTGTTCGGCGTTGACGTCGATAACGTTGCCGAAAGGATTAAGTATCGTTGAATACAGGACGTTTGACGGTTGCGACTCCCTGACCTTAGTCGAATTGCCGGGAACGGCGACGGTCATTAAGAAAAGAGCGTTCAGAGGTTGCGACTCCCTGACGATTCGCGCGCCGAGAGGTTCCTACGCTGAAAAGTACCCGCTAAGAAAATTCAAATTCGAACCGTTCGAATCAATCGACGCGGCGTCGGACTCGCGCCAATAACGTCTACGCTTGAAAAAGGGCGATTCCCGATATCGCGATAGAAAAAGCGCGAGACGCGTTTCGCCGAGCGCTTTTATCGAAACGCGACGGCGTTCTTCGTAGCGAAGAAGCAAAGGCTCCATGCCGATTTTTCCCGAATCCCGCCGATAAGAACGCCGAAACTTGTCTCGCCCCCGAGGACGTCGTCGCTATTAACGAAGAAGCGTCCAAAAATTGGAAGAAAAACGTTCGATCGTCTCCCGGAAAGTCTCGAGGAAATTAGAACGAACGCGTTTTGGATCTGTTCCCCGTCGTCGGTCAAGATTCCGGAACAACTCCGATCATTAACGACGACGCGAACCGACGTAAAGATCAACTGGAACGTTTCTTTGGTCTTTTTTGCTCGAAAAGGAGGTCAATTGACGCGCGGTCGTTCGTCTGGTACGATAGAGGGCGCGCCGCGTTCGTCGGCGAGCGGCGCCCCGACGACGAGGTCGACGATAAGAATCAAGTCGCTGGAATTAAAAAATTTCCGTTGCTTTTCCGACGTCCGCGTCGACCTCGCGCGGGATAGCAACGACCGCGACAAGGACTTCCAAGCATTCGAAAAATGAAGACGTCGCTAGAAACATCGTAGGTTGACGCGCCGCGTCGCGTCTGGTATGATCAGGCAAAACGCGACGTCGGTCGATAAACGACGCGACTGTCGTGGAGGTCAATTATGAGAATCAAGTCGCTGGAACTGAAAAATTTTCGTTGCTTTTCCGATTTCCGCGTCGATTTCTGTCTCGACGAGGGACAAGTCGGCGGCTTGACGGTTTTCGTCGCCAAAAACGGCGAGGGTAAAACGGCGGTTCTCGACGCGATCAATATCGCGTGGGGAACGTTTGTCGGCGCAATGCCTAACTCGCGCGGAGCCGGATTCAAAAGCGACGACGCGCGCGCCGTCTTCGTCGACGGTCAACTTGTCGAGACGGGACGTCCGGAACTGACGGCGACGTTCGCCGACTTGGAAAGCGGTTTTTTACAAGGACTCGACGGAACGGTCCAAAGAACGTTGACAAGCTCTGAAAAAAAGAAGACGACGACGGTAAAAGACGCGCGCGTTCTTTCCAATTACGCTAAATTTCTCTTAGCCAAACAGGAAGAACGACTTTGGCCAATTCTGGCGTATTACGGAGACGGTCGGCTTTGGACCAATATAAAACAGACTCGCGCTCACGCCAAAGCTTATCTTTCCACGTCCCGCAAGTACGGCTACGCCGACGCGACCAATCCCAGTTCCGGATACAAGGAATTCAGCCTTTGGTTCCAATCGCTTTGCTTTTGGATCTACACGGAACGTTTTCGCCGCGACCAGTCGGATCCGTCTTTCGACGCCGACGAGTTGGAACGTTGCGAGACTTTTCACAAGGTCGTTCAAAAGGCGCTCGACGTCGCGCTCGAACCGGCGGGATGGGGCGGCGTTGATTTGGACTCGAAGGGCGTTTTCGCGCGAAATCTCGAAACGCGCGAAAAAATTCAGGTCGACCGACTCAGCGCGGGCGTTCGAATTGTTCTTGGAACCGTCGCCGATATCGCCTATAGATGTTGTAAACTCAACCCAACGTTAGGCAGGGAAGCCGCGTTGAAAACGCCGGGAGTCGTTCTTGTCGACGAGATTGAACTGCATCTTCACCCCGTCTGGCAACAGAAGATTTTGCCGATTCTTCGCAAGGTCTTCCCAAGCGTTCAGTTTATCGTTACGACTCACAGTCCGCAGGTCGTCTCGTCGGTTCCCAAAGAGTCGATTCGGGCCCTGAAGGACGGAAAAGCGGAACAAATTGACGCGGAAACGCAAGGGGTCGAAGCGCAAAACATTCTCTGCGACGTCTTTGGAACAAATCCCGCGCCTGAAAACGACGAATACGTTCAAAAACTCGATCAATACGCTAAGATGCAGTCTCACGGTTTAGCGGATTCCATCGAAGGGTCGCGACTGTACGAGGAATTGAACGCTCACTACGGAGAGACTTATCCCCCGCTAAATAGAATCGTTGCGCTCAAACGTCTCGCTAATCGTCTTAAACAGTGAAAGGGCGCGACATGCGTAAATTTGAACGCGGCGCCGCGCCCGAATCGTTGGCAAAGGCTCGACGAGAAAGAAAAAGCTGGGATCAATTCGCTCATACCGACGCCCATAAGGAACTTCGCGACAGGTTGTATGAAGCGCAGGGGGAGCGTTGCGCCTACTGTGAAACGAATATCAAATCGTCCAACGGCGATATCAACGGACATATTGAACATTTGATCCGTCGCAACGACGCGCCGGAGAAAACTTTCGACTGGAACAACTTGTTCTTTTCCTGCAATCATGACGAATCCTGCGGTCGCTATAAAGACAATCCAAAAAACAAGATAACGTTTAACGGCGAGGATATCGTCGATCCGTCGCGGGAAAAACCGTCGGAATTTTTTACCTACGACGCCAACGGAAAAATTGTCGAACGAGGCGACGTCTCGGAAACGGCGAAACGACGCGCGTTAGAAACGATTCGCGTCTTCAATTTGAATTTGCCGAAACTGCAAAACGCAAGAAAAAGGGCGGCGGAAATCGTCGCCAACCTTTTTAATCACGGCTTTCTTAACTCGGAAAAGGAAATAGACGAGTTTTTGACGGATCAACAAAACTCCCCTTACCTGTCGGTCTATTACGCGTTATGCGGACGCGAACTTGAATAATGAACAGAAAGGAACCAACGGGATGAAGATCATCGAAACCCAAAACGCGCCCGGCGCGATCGGCCCCTATTCGCAGGCAATCGTCGTCGACGGACTGGTTTACGCGTCCGGACAGATCCCGATCGATCCCGCGTCCGGCAAGATTGAAGCCGACGCGATTGAAGATCAGACGCGACGCGTCGTCGGGAACCTCGCGGCGGTACTCGAGGCGGCCGGCAGCGGTCTCGACAAGGTAATCAAAACGACCTGTTTCCTTGCGAATATGGACGATTTCGCGGCGTTCAACGAGGTTTACGCCGAATACTTTATCGGCAAGCCGGCTAGAAGTTGCGTCGAAGTCTCCAAGTTGCCCAAAGGCGCTTTAGTAGAAATTGAGGTCGTCGCCGTAATCGAGTAGCGGGAAAAAGCGCGTTCGTCTCGACGGCGCGAATTTAAAAAGAAAGCAACGATGAAATCCGGTATAAAAAACCTAACGTTATTGGCGCTCGCGTTGGCGACTCTTTTGACGTCGCGGGCGGGAAAGGAAACGAACGCGACGTCGGCGGAGAAAGAAGAATCGCTCGTTTCGGAAGGAGTCGACACGAAATGCGAAATAACGGGTTACGCGCCGTATCAGGGCGCGCTCGATTCCTATTTTCTGAAAGAAGGAGAGAAAGTCGCCGTTATTTCTCCGTCGGCGATTCCAAGCCGGGCGCAGGTCGACGCGACGGTCGAAGGGCTTAAGAAATGGGGATACGTCCCCGTCGTGGGAAAATACGTTTGTCCTCCGACGCGGACGCTCGACGAACTGCTCGAGGACGTCCGTTGGGCGCTGAGCGACCCTGAAATTAAGGCGATCTTTTGCGTTCGCGGCGGATACGGCGCCTCCGACGCGATGGATCGGCTGGGAGTCGACGCGATCCGCGCCGCGAAAAAGCCGATTATCGGGTACAGCGACATAACCGTTTATCATTCGGCGTGGACGTCGGCGGGGCTTCCGTCAATCCATGCGAGTATGAGCGGAACGTTTACGAGCCTTCCCGAAGTCTGCGTCGAAGCGCAGGCGCGAATGCTTAAAGGAGAAATCCCTTCCTATCAATTTGACGCGTCTCCCCTGTGCGTCGAAGGAGAAGCGACCGGCGTTCTCGTCGGGGGTAATTTGCCGACGTTTATGTCGGTTCTCCATTCCGAATACGACTGCTCCCAAACGCGCGAGCCGTTTATTCTGTTTCTCGAAAAGGTCGGAGGCGATCTCGAGAATATTCACCGCTACTTGCTCGTCTTAAAACGCCTGGGAGTTCTGAACAGAGCGGAGGGGTTTGTTTTTGGCGAATGGACGGACCTTCCCGCCGACGGCTCGGGCAACTTCGGCTCCGATCGGGGCGGAGCGTTCGCGTCGGTCGCCGATATGATACGTAGGGAATTTCCGGAACTGGCGAACGTTCCTGTCGCGTTTGGTTTCCCCGCCGGACACGGGAACGTTAATTACCCGTTGCTCATGGGCGCGAAAGCTCGACTTCGCGTTTCCGACGGCGTCGCCGTTCTTGAATGGATCGAATAATTTTGGTCGACGCTCCGCTCGACGTCGGAACGTTCGATATCGACTTAACGCTTAGAGGGAAAACGTCAATGAAATCTGTCATAAAATTTATCGCGGCGTCGGTTCTCGCGTTGGCGGCGCTTCCGTCGACATGGTCGGAACGCCAAACAGTCGCGGCGTTTGGCGCCGAGGAAAACGCGCTTATTTCCGAAGGAGTCGACACAAAATGCGAAATTGTCGGATATGACGTGCGTCAAGGCGCGCTCGATTCCTATTTTCTGAAAAAAGGAGACAAGATCGCGGTAATCTCGCCTTCGGCGATTCCAAGCCAGGCGCAAGTCGACGCGACGGTCGAAGGGCTTAAGAAATGGGGATACGTCCCCGTCGTAGGAAAATACGTTTGTCCTACAGTTCGAACGCTCGACGACCTTCTCGCGGATCTCCAATGGGCGCTGAGCGACCCGGAAATCAAGGCGATCTTTTGCGTTCGCGGCGGATACGGCGCTTCCGAAGCGACCGATATTCTCGGAATCGACGCGATACGCGACGCGAAAAAGCCGATTATCGGGTACAGCGACATTACTTCGTATCATTCGGCATGGACGACCGCCGGGCTACCCTCGATTCACGCGAGCATGAGCGCGACGTTTACGAGCCTTCCCGAAGCCTGCGTCGAAGCGCAGGCGCGTATGCTCAAAGGGGAGACGCCCTCCTACAAATTTGAAGCGTCGCCGTTATGCGTCGAAGGAGAAGCGACCGGAATTCTCGTAGGCGGGAATTTGTCGACCTTTACGTCGATTCTCAATTCCAAATGCGACTGCTCCAAGACGAACGAACCCCTTGTTTTCTTTTTCGAAGACGTCGAGGAAGATATTCAGCATGTTCACCGTTACTTGATTATTTTGAAACACCTGGGCGTATTGGACAAAGCCGCGGGATTCGTCTTTGGCGAATGGACGGAGCTTCCGACGGACGGAACGGGCAATTTCGGAGCCGACAGGGGCGGACTGTTCGATTCGGTCGCCGATATGATACGTCGGGAATTTCCGGAACTGCAAAACGTCCCCGTCGCGTTCGGTTTTCCGGCGGGGCATGGAAGCGCGAATTATCCGTTGCTCATGGGCGCGAAAGTCAGACTCCGCGTCGACGACGGAAATTGCTTCCTCGATTGGAAAGAATAGAATTTGGGCGCGGCGCCGACGTTTGTTTCGTTTCGTCTTTTCCGGACGTTCGGACGCGCCCGGCGCCGCCTCGACAACAAAAAAACGAAAGCGACAATGAAAGCGATTTTAAGAAATTGGACAATGCTTGCCCTCGTCTCCGCCGCGCTCTCGGCGTTCTGGTCGGCGACGTCGATAAACGGAACGTTTGGAGCCGAGGACGACGCCTACGTTTCCGAGGGAGTCGACACGAAATGCGAAATCATCGGATACGCGCCTTATCAAGGCGCGCCCGACTCCTACTTTTTGAAAGAAGGCGACAAGGTCGCGGTGATTTCGCCGTCCGCGATTCCAAGTCAAGCGCAAGTCGACGCGACGGTCGAGGGGCTTAAGAAATGGGGATATGTCCCCGTCGAAGGAAAATACGTCTGTCCTTCGGTTCGAACGCTCGAAGAACTGCTCGACGACGTCCGCTGGGCGTTGAGCGATCCGGAAATCAAGGCGATCTATTGCGTCAGAGGCGGATACGGAGCTTCGGAAGCGATGGACCGATTGGGCCTGGACGCGATACGCGACGCAAAAAAGCCGATTATCGGATACAGCGACATAACCGTCTATCATTCGGCATGGACGTCGGCGGGACTTCCGTCGATTCACTCAAGTATGAGCGCGACGTTTATGGGACTGCCCGAAGTTTGCGCCGAAGCGCAGGCGCGCATGCTCAAAGGGGAAATTCCAACCTACCAATTTGAAGCGTCGCCTCTGTGCGTCGAAGGAGAAGCGACCGGAGTCCTTATCGGAGGGAATTTGACGACGTTTACGTCCGTTCTCGGAACCGCGTTCGACTGTTCCCAAATGGACGAGCCTTATATTCTCTTTCTCGAGGAAGTCGGGGGAAATATCCGACGTCTCCATCGCTATTTTATGATTTTGAAACATCTTGGCGTTTTAGACAAAGCCGTCGGATTCGTCTTTGGCGAATGGACGGAGCTTCCTACGGACGGAACCGGAAACTTCGGCGCCGACAGGGGCGGCGAATTTGAGTCGCTCGTCGAAATGATACGTCGGCAATTCTTAAAGGACGCGAAAGTCCCCGTCGCGGCAGGATTTCCCGCCGGACATGGAGACGTTAATTATCCGTTGCTCATGGGCGCGAAAGTCCGACTCCGCGTCGCCGAAGGAAACTGCGTCCTTGAATGGGAGAATTTGTCCGATTCCTCGAGCAAGCGCGCGGAAAAAACGGAATGAACGTCGTTTGTTCTGAAAAACGGGAACGCGAAAGAATTATGAGGCTTGCGAACGCCAAATTTAGATTTTCCTCGCCGACGAACCAAAAGTTATCCGAAGAACCTTCGCGAATTACTTTTTTGTCCGTTTTTGACGGACTCCGCCGGTTCAAATGAAAACGCGGCGCGGACGTCCTTCCCCGCCAACGCGCTCGTCGTAATATCCGATCGTATTGGCGCGACTGTCTAACGAGTATAAAAGGGACGGGAGTTAAAGACTCCCGCCCCTTTTTCCCGGCGTTCTTTCGGAACCCTTTATATTCCGACGTATTTCGCCGATCGGTTTGCCGTCGTCAAGTCTTAAAAATTTGCCGCCGCAGTTTGTCGACGCGTAATCATCTTCCAATAAACTTCTGTCCGCCGCGTTACGCTTTTGGGCGTAAGCGTCGAGTTTTTCACGCCAACGCTCCCCCTCGTAAAGTTTGTATTTGCCTCCGGCATACCGGCGATTGTCAATTTTCAGCGGTTCCCCGGTTTTATATATTCAGCTTTACGTCGACGTTATCGGATTCGCGTTCGACGTTCTCTTCGGTCTTTTCATCCGCCGTTTGCGCGGGTTTCTCTCGCGATTCCGCTTCTTTTTTCTTTTCCGGGCCGAGCGGCTCCATAATAATCGGGATTTTTTCAACTTCGGGATCCTCGCGGATCGCGACGATTCGAGTCGTCGCGCCGACGTGGAGAACGCATCTCGTTCCTCCTTCCGCCAACGCGTATTTTTCTCGATTCGAGAATCGCAAGCTCAACGCGCCCGCCGTTTGAATATACGACTCCAACTTCTCCGAAACGACGGGATTCTCGTCGCCGAAATCGGGCGCTTCGTCGGCGACGAGCATAACGCTCGCGCCCATATAGTTGTCGGGATAGAGCAAAACGCAACGCGACCGCTTAGGATCGGCGAACAAGTCGTTAAGCGCCTCGCATTCGGCCAGGCGGCGCCCGACGAGGCAATAAGCGTTTTCGTCGACGCGAAGCAGGCGTCCCTGAGCCAGCGCTTTGACGTCCCAGATCGTCGGGACGTCTTTGTGTTTCAACATATCGCGAAGACGCGGCGCGTAGGAGTTTTCGCAAAGAACGCATCCCGTCGACGGCTGGGGGATCGACTTAATCCCAAACGCGTTGCGCGCGTAGAAAATCAACCGTCCTCGACTTCGACCCGTGAACGAGCGCATCTTTTCGCGATCGAGTTTGCCTTCCGCTTCCATTTCCGTTTCCGGAAGAACGCGCGCGCTCAAGGGACGGAGCAGTTTTCCGTGAAGACCGGATTCGCGAGAAATAAGCGCGAGCTGGTGCATCTTCTGACTATTGGGTCGCTGACCGGAGATTTCGCCGGTCGCGACAAAGTCGGCTCCGATTTCCTCCATAAGTTTTTTCGCTTCGCGACACATCGCCGTTCGGCAATCCAAGCACGGATTGACGTTCGAGCCGTACCCCCATTTCGGATGAGCGACCATGTTCATGTAGTCCTCGCCGAAACGACGAACGACGAGTTCGATTCCTATTTCTTTGGCGCGTTCGACCGATTCCTTTGAACAGTCGTGGAAGGGGGTGACCATATTGAGTCCCACGACTTCGACGCCTTGCGATTTTAGGAGACACGCCGCCAAA
Organism: uncultured Planctomycetales bacterium; assembly: GCA_947305735.1. Classification (GTDB taxonomy): domain Bacteria; phylum Planctomycetota; class Planctomycetia; order Pirellulales; family Thermoguttaceae; genus RUG369. The sequence goes on from CAMZEO010000079.1 coordinate 9,693, forward strand.
ATACTGTCCAAACCGCCCGAAAAGAGAACGACCGCCTTCATAGAGAACACCTCCGCTATTGCTGGAATCCACATTTTATCAACCTACGCCCAATCGCATTATATCGGAAAAAGCCAAATCGACAACTCGAGCGTAAAGAGAGAAAAACTCGCGGCAAAAAGAAAAGCGCCAGAAAACAAAAAAGGTCGCGAAACGCGACCAAAAAAGCCAGCGGGGAGAATCGAACTCCCAACCTTGGCATTACGAATGCCACGCTCTGCCAGTTGAGCTACGCGGGCGTTTCCAAAAAGAATCAAAAAAGACCTTGCGACGCGTCGCAAGATCAGAGCCAGCGGGGAGAATCGAACTCCCAACCTTAGCATTACGAATGCTACGCTCTGCCAGTTGAGCTACGCGGGCGTTCTCGGGGCCGCTACGCCCCAAGCGAGACTTATTCTAGCCTTATATTTTCTTTCGTCAAGGGAAAAAACCCGGAACCTTCCAAAAATAACCTTTTCTTGCGTCGACGGGCGTCAACGCCATTGCATAATCGTGTTGAGCAAAAGCAGGACGAATTGCAATCCGACGGCGAGACCGATGAGCGGCTGACGCGCCGCTCGCGCGACGGAATCGAACGCTCGCTCGTAAAAAATCTGCAACGCCAAAACCGGTCCGGCTTCCTGCAATCGGCGCGCTTCGCTTTCGACGGGATCGTCGAATTCCGGGTCGTCCGTCGGGATCGTCATATCTCTGCGTCGACGGACGTTTTCAGGAGCCTTCGATTTGCCCGACTCCCAGCCGAGCCTGGCGCGGCATGAACGTTCCAACAATATCAAGGCGACGAAAACGGCGCCGACGATTCCCAAAATGAACGCGGTTCCAAGGGCTCCAAACTCGCGCGACGCGTAAATGGCTTGTCCCGCCGTCCAAATCGCCGTAATAAAAACTCCAAAAATAAACCTGACGCCGCTGCGTTGAATTCCGCCAAGGGAAACGTTGACGCAGAACGCGACAAAAAGCAGGGAAGCCAGAATCGCCGGAAATCTCGTCGAGACGAACTCGCCAAATTGAGCTTTAAGTTCTTCGGGAATCGCGCAACTCCAATAGGTCGGAAACGACGAGGCGCCGAGCGAACACGCCGCCATGAACATCGCCAAACCGCGTAAAGGAGCGTTGTTGAAATTCGCGCCAAACCAATAGAACAAGACCGACAGCGCCACGACGACCAAAATCCACGTCTCCGAACGCGTCCAAATGGAAACCTCCGTAATCGCGAGCCAGAGCGTCAAAATGAAGTAGACCGCCGCCACGCTCGCGCGACCGTATTTCCAAGCCCAATATTCTCCAACGGCGCAAAAAACCAAGCCGAAAACCGCGTCAAGACCCGTATGGTCGACTTCAAGCCAAAAGAGAATTAGCGCCGCCGCGCAATAATGAAGCGTCCGAGCCTGGAACGCCGCCGCAAGCGCGAACGCTCCGATAGCCCAAAAAGGCGCTATAGCCGAAAACGCGTCCAGAAGACGTCCCAATCCGTCGAGATTAAACGCGTTGGGAGCCCCGCGCGAAAGAAGAGCCAACGAGGCTCCGTAAAACAGAGCGCCAAAGATACTAAACAGTTTCGACGTCGGAGGGTTGCCAAATCGGCTTCCCAAATACGCGACGACATACGTCGCCGCAAGCCCCACGACCAACACGCACGCCTTAAAAAACAAGGGAAAACGTCCCCAAAGATCGCGAATTCCAACGAACGCCATCGCGAGAACCGCCAAATACGCGAGCGCCGCGAACGCCGCCGTCGCCCATAAGTCGCGCCTGACGGATTCGTATCGCGCGAGCGTGGAGTCGGCGTCGACGCGCTGAATCGAGCGATCCAACGTCGCGGACGCCGAGCCAAAATCTTCGTCGATCCAATCCTTTTTTTCCGAGTCTTCAAACGCCATGTTTCTGTCGCCGCAGGAAAATTGAAACGTTGAATCGCGCGGACGGCGTTCCGTCCTCGCGGGGCGTTCCGCCGCCCCCTTCTAAGTATACCCTCTTTCCGTCAAAAATCCAAACGTCGGTTCAAAATCAACGTTTTTTTCAAAAAAACTTCTTTTTTGCCGAATCGATTGATTTCAACGCGATAATTCGCTTTCGCGCGCTTTGTCCTTTTTGGCGGCGAGTCTGAAAAAACGTCTTCGTTGTTTCAACAGCGGGGTCGTCCCGACGATTAAAATCAAGCGATTTCTATTTTCGCCTTTGTCGGGCGGTCGTCCGATCGACGGAGTCTGAAACGTCCGCGGACCGGTTCGTCGAACTTTCTGGTTCGGAAGACGAGTCGAACCGTTTCCCCCGCCCTCTCTACTTTTAATGAAGCCCCATAGTTGGCGAAACGACGTCAAAACGCCCGCGTCATATCGCCGAGCGAGTTTTAAGTCGTTTGAAGCGATTCCTTAAGCGGCGGGAGTCGTCAAAAAGATCTCTCAGAATCCAAAAAGCAACGACAGACTTCCTTCGTTGAGAGTCTGGTATTTATTGACCAGGCAGTCGTAGTCGGCGGAAACGGAAAGGGATCCCCATAAGGAGAGCCGCAACCCCAGACCGCCCCAAAAGAAATCGCTTCCGGCTCCGTCTCCCTTGAAATAGGGTTGCGCCATGCCGAGGGTTCCCGGAACGCGACCGTAGTTGAACGTTTGGATCGATTCGTCGCGCTTGCGGAGTTGCGTAATCCACGCCATCCGCCCTTCCATGGTGAAAACGTCGAGCCCCGCGAGATTTAAATCAACGCGCGAACCAAGCGTCATGAGACACGAATTGTACTTGCGTTTTCCTTCCTGACGTTCGAGAGTTTGCGGATTGAACGCTCCGTGCTTAAGGTTCGTATACTGATACGATCCGAACGGCTTGAGAACGAACATCCCCAGCGTCGCCATTTCGTAGCCCGTCTCGAAAAATCCGGTCGCTTGATTTCCTCCAAAACGCGTCGTCGCGTCATACGAGCCCCTTGAGCGCGCTTTGTAGTCGTCTTCGCCATAGACGGCGAGAGCGGTCGCGTAAAATCCTCCTTGATTGAGATAAAACGCCATGCCTACGCCGTCGACCGTCTGATTGACCTGGTTTTGCGAAAACGTCGAGCGGTTGCGGTGATAGTTGTAATATGCGGAGATCGTTCCCGGACCGACGGGAAGATTGAGTCCGACGGCGGCGCCTTCGTTTTTACCCTTGACGCGTTCGTCGCAGTTGACCGGATTGATACGACCGCTTCCGCAATACCCGTTTCCCCAGAATTGAATCGATTTAATCGACGGCAAATTCACCGATCCGCGAACGATCGCCTCGTCCGAGGCGCCAAACGCGCTTCCGACGCGACGTTCCCGCGTTTCTTCAAAGTCCGGACGTTCTTCAAGCCCCTTGCGCAATTCCTCGGCGAACCCCGCGCGCGCTGGCGTCGAGAAATCGCGCGACGACGACCAGGCGATCGGGAATTCGTCCGACTCCGACTGTAGACGGGCAAAGTCGGGCTCCGCCGATTCGTCAAGGTATTGTTCAAAGATTCCTCGTCGCTCGAACGTAGGCTCGTAGATTTCTTCGGGAAAAATCGAAGCCGAAGCTACTGACGCCGAAGCGACCAGGCATGCGCCGAACACAATCGCCGACAGTCGCAAGATCGCGGAAAAACGACGAGTTAACAAGGAACAGCGCATGACAAACCACCCGCGGAGACTTTTTCAACGTTACGAAAAGGAAAATATTCAAGTCCGCGCGTCTCTCGCGGAACGCGGACTCATCTTATTCAATCGTTAAAATCATTGCAAAACTTAAAACAATTACCCAAAAATTTATTTTCAAGGTTTGAAAAAAATAAAGAAAACGATATACTGAACAAAATATGCTCCATATTCTCTCGAGTTGGCGCTCGGGGGCTTTTGGCAAACACGACAGGTCGGAGGCGACGCTTTCCGGCTGAACGCCGATACCGGCGATGACACCACATACGCGCTCAGGCGAAGTCGAGTTTTTTTGACGTCGCGGGATGAACGAGCGCTCGAACACAAGGATCCGCGTAGGATAGACATTTCCAATGGCCAAAAAACATAATCCATTTAGCGTGTTCCGCCGCAACCAGAAGGCCTGGATGGCGGGGCTGACCCTCTTTACGATGTTCTCGTTTATCGCGTTGGGTTCGATGCTCCAATGCGTGGGATCGCATAATCAAGGAACCGGCCCCCATTTTGTCGGCGACGTCGCCAAGACGCAAAAGTACGGAACGCTCGACTACAACGAATTCCTTGGATATCGCCAGGATATGTTGCGCTTTGAGGCGTTTTTGAATTATCTGTACTCCGCCGCGCGCGAAGCGCAGGCGATTCCGTCCGAGGAATTGTTGTCGCTTCAAAGGCAAATCAGCTACGCCGCTTCGGACGCCGAGGCGCTTGTTTCTCGTTGGCTCGTCCTTAAATTTGCGGAAAGTGAAAAATACGTTCCGAACGAAGACGCCGTCGTCGAGTATCTTCGGCAGCTCGCGCGATTTGTTCGTTACGACTCCGCCAGCGGCGCCGTCTCGAACGATCAATTTGGCGACGACGTTCTGTCAGGCGCGTGCCGTTCCGCCGGCCTTAACGATTCCACGCTTGGCGACCTCGTTAAGGGGCAGATCGCTTACGAGCGTATGATTCGCAAATATGACGGCGGCAATCGCCTTGCTTCTTTGTACTTTCAGACCGGACTCGCGCAGTTGGGATTTGGACATGGACCCGTCCAAATTTCGCCGGTCGAAGCTCTTAAAGCTTACGAAGCGCTCCACCGCGTGGTCAAGGCACAGGTCGCCGTCTTTAAAGCGAGCGATTACGTCTCCGAAGTTCCCGATCCAAGCGACGCTCAGACGCGCGCGTTTTACGAACAATACAAAGACGTCGTAAATCGCGCCTACTCAAAGGAGCCCGGCTTTACGCAACCGCAACTGCTCGCGTTGGAAATCGTCCGCGCCGACGTCAACGACGAACTTCTCGATTCGATTACCGACGAAGAAGTTAAGGCGTTCTACGAAGAGCACAAAGAAGAATTTCGTCGTCCGAAACCCGCCGCTTCTCAGACGGAAACTGAAAAAGAAGAACCCGCGCGGGAAGAAGTCTCGATCGAAGGTTCCGACGCTTCCTTGACGGTCCTTCCGGAAGAAGCGATCGGTTCTTTTAGCGAAGAAGTTCCTGCAGAGGAAGCTCCCGTAGAAGAAGCTCCCGCCGAGGAAGCTCCCGCCGAGGAAGTTCCCGCCGAGGAAGCTCCCGCCGAGGAAGCTCCCGTCGTGGAAGCTCCCGTCGAGGTAGCTCCCGCGGAAGAAGGCGCGACAAATTATCAAAAGGTCGACACGTTAATCGCGTATCAACAGGAAGCCGAGTCGGCGCAAGAGGACGTCCCGGCGGAACAACCCGCCGAAGAAGCCCCTGCGCAGGAAAACGCTTCAGAGGAACAACCCGCCGAAGAAGCCCCCGCGCAGGAAA
>CAMZEO010000080.1 GCA_947305735.1 uncultured Planctomycetales bacterium
GAGCAGGCCCGTGCCATGAGGTCGAGCGGCGGCAAGACGGCTCAGCCGGACTGGGCGGACATCTTCTCGTCCGCACCCTTCGTCGCAGACATCCTCAACCAGGCCATCCATTCAAAGTTCGACTACTTCTCCGTCCCTCTTGAGTTCCGTGCCCTGATCGTCAAAAAGAACGAACCCGTAGGAGAAACCATAGAGCCGCGACGTCACAATCTCTGGCGCGACTTCGATCATTTGCCGACCTTCCGACGGCTTCGCAACGTCGGCGTGCGACCAGATCGAACCTCCTTCGCTGAAGATTACGCTCGTTAAATCGCTGTATTCCCCGCGCGCGTTGAGAAAGTCTGACGACGTAAACCAAGGAACGTCCGGTTCCGCGCGCATCGCGAATGAGGAAGAACCGTCCTGGCGCTCATAGTTCGCGCCCGTTCCCTCCGTCCACTCTTCGGATATCGTGCCGACTGCAGTACGATAGAGTCGTTCCTCGCCCGCCAACGTAACGAGCAATCTCGCGCTCTTGATCTTCTTGCCTCGCAAAGAATCAAGATCAAAGTCAAGAAGCGAAAATTCTTGATAGCCTTTGAGTTTCAGACGAGGAGCGCCGCCGTTATTGCCGTGTTCTTCACCCCCCGCCGACGAGACCCAGAGATCGCGTGCGACGGGAAACTCCGTCGTTTCGCACAGCGCGCGCGCAGAACCGCCAAGCGTTGCAATCAAGGCGACATAAATGATAAGACGAATTCTATTTGACGTCATGACCGCAGTCTCCAGCGAATAGCGACAATGCGCCGTCGGTCAAATTCGATTCGATCGACGGCGCTCTAAAGTGCATTATTAAAACAAGCGACGCTTACGACTGCTTAACGTTAATCCAATCGGTGTGGAACGGACCTTCGCCGGGCTTGTCGATTCGATAATACGTGTGAGCGCCGAAATAGTCGCGTTGCGCCTGAATTAGATTAGCGGGCAGTCTTTCCGAACGATAGGAATCGAAATAGGTCAGCGCGGTCGCGAATCCCGGAACCGGTATTCCCAATTCGACCGCCGTCTTGACGACGCTTCTCCACGCCGACTGAGCGCTTTCGACAGCGTTTTTGAAATACGGGGCGAGCAGTAGATTTTCCAGATTTGGGTCGGCGTCAAACGCCTCTTTGATGCGTTCGAGGAACGCCGCGCGGATGATGCATCCTCCGCGCCATAGAAGCGCGATTCTACCGCAGTCGAGCTTCCATCCGTACTCTTTCGCCGCCGCCTGCATTTGGACGAATCCCTGCGCGTAACTGCAAATCTTCGACGCGTAAAGAGCCTGTTTGACCCGTCCGATAAACTCGGCTCTATCTCCTTGATAACGCGCTTCTTTCGGTCCGTTCAATTTCCCGCTCGCGTTGACGCGGAGTTCTTTCATCGCCGAAATCGCGCGCGCGTAGACCGCTTCCGTCACTAGCGTGCTCGGAACGCCAAGATCGAGCGCCAATTGACTCATCCACTTGCCCGTTCCTTTGGCTCCGGCCGCGTCGAGAATTTTGTCGACAAGCGGCTCGCCGGTTTCGGGATCCTCGACGGTAAAGACGTCGCGCGTGATTTCAATCAGGTAGCTGTCCAGCTCGTTTTTGTTCCATTCGGCGAAAACTTCGTAAAGCTCTCGATTCGTCAGTCCAAGCGCGTTCTTCAAAATCCAATAAGCGTCGGCGATGAGCTGCATATCGCCGTATTCCACGCCGTTATGAACCATTTTGACGTAATGCCCCGCGCCGCGTTCGCCGATCCAGTCGCAACACGGAACGTCTTTGTTTGGACCAACTTTTGCGGAAATCGCCTGGAAAATCTCTTTAACGAGAGGCCAGGCGTCGGGATCGCCGCCGGGCATGAGGCTCGGACCGCGACGCGCGCCTTCCTCGCCGCCGGAAACGCCCGTTCCGATATAGCGTATCCCTATGTTTTTCAAAAACTTCGTTCGTCGCTCGGTGTCTTTGAACTGAGTGTTGCCTCCGTCGATAATAACGTCCCCTTCGTCGAGCAGGGGAACGAGTTCGGCAATGACGGCGTCGACCGCCGCGTTCTCCGGATAGAGCGCGAGTTCAGGCGCCGGAACCGCGTCTTTCGACTTGATCATCAACATGATCTTTCGCGGCGACTTCAATTTGCAAACCAATTCCTGGAGCGAACGCGCGCCCGTCAATTTGTCTCCTTTAGAACGCGCTTCCGGCGTCGCGAGGAAATCGTCGACTTTACTCGTCGTCCTGTTGAACACGGCGACGTCGTACCCGTGATCGACCATGTTCAAGACGAGATTTTGCCCCATGACGGCAAGCCCCATTAAACCGATGTCATATTTCTTTTCAGACGTCATTCCTGTTTCCTCAAATCAAATGTTACGCGCTGGAAAAAAAAGAACGCGCGTCAAAACGACGCGCGCTTGGTCTCAATACGCTTCGCGTTGCCGTCGGACGACGGCTTTCGCCTGTAGACGCGACGCGAAAGACGGGAAAAGAACGACCGCCTTTCGACGCGCTCGCTTTCGTCCGCGCTCAGTCGGCGTAGAAATTCGAACCGTTGAATTCGACGGCGAAACCTCCAAGATTTTCGTCGACTTTGGCGCTCGCGATCGTTTCCCAAGGATTGATCAGAACGCCGCCGGTAACCGAGACCGCGCTTTTGGAATCGGCGCGTACGATCGAGTCGCTTTCAACGAACGTCGGCGCGACGTATTCGGGCGTTTCGGCGGCGATCAGCCCGTCGACGTTGCAACCGGCTTTAGTCAGGAGCTTCTGGCTGTAAATCAACGCGGCGACGAGCGCGACGTCCATGCAGTTCTTAACGTCGCCGAAAATCGGCTCCGCTTTGGAAAGCTCGGCGTAGCGCTTCTTCATGTTGCTCGCCCATTTCTGCGCGGCGGGATCGTTTTGAACGGACGCTTTGCGCGATCCGTCGGCGGAGAAGTATTCGCGTTCGGTCAAGACGTCGACGGACGACGCGGAAACTTTCCAAACGAGCGCGTCGGCGTCGCGGTAAAGCGCGTCGTATTTCGGTTCGATCCAGAAACGTTGTCCAAAGGAGGAAGCTCCGCGTTTCACCATGCTGAAATAGCTGGCGAAATTCTTGATCGCGGCTTCGTCGAATCCAAGACTCAGGCGCTTCATACGATAGTCGGCGGCGACGAGAACGTTCGCCATTCGACTGTCGGCTGGAACGCCGGTGAGCTTAACGCTCATCGCGCCCATCGCCTCGCGGTTGAGATCGACGTTCGTAACGTCGTCGCGAGCGGCGAGACGCTCGATCGCCTCGGCGCTCGGATCGATCGAGCACGAAATCAATTCTTTGTTGTTTTCCGACAACGCGCGAAGCGAAACGACCAAATCCTCAAGCTGGAGAATCGGCTTGCCCGACTTGGTTCCGACGACGATTCCGGCGTCGCTAATCGTCCAGGGTTCCGCGTTGCCGACGAGATAGACGTCCTTTCGAGCGGGATCCGCGACGACGTAATCAATCGAGGTCAATCCGCCAAGGTAACGCGCGGCGTCGGGAACTCGCTCGTTGTTTTCGCGGCAGGAAACGAGAAGATCGTTCAAGCGCGCGAGCGAAATCTTGCGTTCGGCGCCGGGTTGTTCCAAGTCGGCAGGAATCGCCTCCATTTGCGCCATAAGGCGCGCGCTGACGTCGGCGAGTTCTCGTTGCGTCGCGGAACGAAGAACGCGGTCCGCGTCGATTGCTACGCCGCCGATAGCGGTGCGATACCACCAGGATGTATTATTTCCCCAGTTGTTATTGTTATTATTATTGTTGTTATTATTGTTATTGTTGTTGTTATTGTTATTATTATTATTGTTGTTATTGTTGTTATTATTATTGTTGTTATTATTTCTCTGGCACATGCCTTGAGGAGTAAGGCAGGCGAAGAAACCCAGCAAAAGGAGAGCGCACAACAGCGTTTTTAACGAACGTCGCAGCGAAATGTTATCAACTTTCATTTTTTGTCCTCAATCAGGTTCTACCGCGCCGCGCGGGAACAACACGCCCTTCCGCGAGGCGCCGAAGGCGCGTCTATTCCGCGCGGCCGCCAATATCCGCTCCCTGCGTTTTGACCGCGCGACAGGAGCGCCTTCCAAAAGTCGTCGCCGAGAACGCGCCATAGTAAACGCTTCTACCCAGCTATTCCATAAGATTAACCAAACAAACTCGAATTGACAAGTTTTTTCTTGAAAAATTTGTATTTTTCGCTTAACTTTTTCGGCGTCGCGTTTCTCTTATTCGTAATATTCCGATTATATCCGCAACTTAACGTCGCCGTTTTAATCCCGCCTCGTTTTAACGTTTCAAATTCTCCCGATTCGCCGACTAATCCCGCGAATTCTCCCCGACGGCATAAACGGCAAGAGTTTTAAAAAAATAAAAAATATTTCTAAAAATAATCGGATAATCGTTGCGTCAAGCTAACGTTTTCGATACAATCGTATTCGGAGGCGACGGACTGCGCGGTTGTATGCTCCGTCGTTACTCGGCGATAATTTTTTTCGGTTTACGAGTTTGGTCGACGGCGGCTTTTATTCGTCTGTTTTTCGTTGTCGACTTGATTCGCAGTACGCGGCGCTTTTGACACAACTAAGGAGTTCCTATGAAGTTGCGAGACAAGAAGGGCTTTACGCTCGTCGAATTGCTGGTCGTTATCGCGATCATCGGTATTTTAATCGGTCTTTTGCTTCCGGCCGTTCAGGCGGCGCGCGAGGCGGCTCGTCGTATGCAGTGCACCAACAACCTCAAACAGTTCGGGTTGGCGTTGCACAACTACCACGACGTTAACAAAACTTTCCCGCCTGGGTGCACGCTCTTCAACGAGAAGAACAGCGCGCATCCGCTCACCGGAACAGGTTTGGGTTGCGAAGCCGGGGGCGTTTACCACGGCATGATGGGATGGCCCGCTTTCATTCTTCCGCAAATGGAAGGCGCCTCGCTCTTCTCCTCCATCGACTTTACCAAACGCGCGTACACCAACTACTGCGTTCATGTCAACCCTTACGGACACTCGACCTCCAATCCGACATGCGGCGACGAAGTCAATAAGGAAGCCGGTTCCAACGCGCCGAGCGCGTTCCGTTGTCCGACCACGCCGACTGGAGTCGCGCCGATCGGTTCCCAAAAGGACTACTGCGTTAACGGCGGCGCGGAACTGCCCGAAAGAACCACGACCGACAACGTCGGACCTATCATTGGAGATATGAACAACTGCCAGCGCGGTCCCGGCTCGGGTTTGTTCTGGTGCAACAGCCGTTGCGACCTGGCGTCGATCGTCGACGGAACGTCGCACACCTTTATGGCGATGGAACTGTCCAGCGTTACTCTTCCGAGCGCGACGAACGTCGGTTATTCCGCCAATCCGTTCATCGCCGTAGGGCACTGGTCCGACGGTTTCGGCATATACACCCACTGCGGCGTCAAGAATATTCCGCCTAACTGCATGGACTACCATGAAGACACGCGTTGTCCTCGCAGCTTCCATCCTGGCGGTCTTAACGCCTGCATGGCCGACGCTTCCGTCCATTTCGTGAGCGAAACGTGCGACACCAACGTATACTACGCGACGTTTACGCGCATGAGCGCCAGCTTCCCGGCCGGTCAGGGCGGCGCGAAAGCGGGCGGCGGTCCGGCGTTGTTCTGATTGGGCGCGTTTTTGCGTAATTTTACTCGTCGACTTGGAGCGTTTTCCGAGCGCGTCGGGTCGGCGTTTTTACCATATCTCAATGAAATACGAAGAAACTATGAATAGACGTACATTTTTGGCGTCGGCGAGCGTCGGCGCGTTAGCCGTCGTTTGCGGTTGCAAATCAAAAGCTCCTTATTCGCTCGTTCCGATTTCCGGAACCGTCACTTACCAAGGTAAACCGCTCGACGATCGTTTCCACATTGAATTTGCGCCGACCGACGGCTCGCGTCCGAGCATGGGCAAAATCAACGCCGACGGAACCTTCGAAGCGGTTCACACCGCCAGCCAAAAAGGCGTCAAGCCCGGCGAGAACAAAATCGTCGTTTATTGGAACGCCCCGGTCGAAGTTACCCCGATTCCGCAAGAGTACATGGAACTTTTCTCGAAATACGGATTCACCGGTTCCGATCAGTTGACGGTTACCATCGAGAAAAAGGACGCGAAATTCGAAGTCAAGTTCGAATAAACTTTTTTGGTTGTTGAATCGCGTTCAACGTAAAAGCGCGGGCAAGAATCATTCGACTTCTTGCCCGCGCTTGTTTTGTTTATAATGGATGCGATCGTTTACCCGCGTCGCTTTTCGCTTGCGCCAGGACGGGGGCGAGGAGGCGTTCTTCTGCCGCCGTCTCCGTCCCTGTTGAATTCGCCGGGACGTTGACGTCCGCCCCTCATGCCGCCGGGGCGTTCTCTCCTCATACCGTCGCCTCGCTCCGGTCCCATGCCGTCCGGCGGACCCGTTCTCATTTCGGAATCGTCGGAAGCGGAGTCGACGATTCCGTCCTCGACGGGCGTCTCGCCAATATGAAGTTTGCGGCCGTTAAGGACGACGTTTTTGCCTGTTGAATCTTCGTTGACGAGGCTTGTAACGTAACTGTCGGCGGTAAGTTCCAACGTCGACGACGCGTCAAGTTTTAGGTCGACGCGCTTGCCGGTGTTCGCGGCGTTTATGGCGCCGACATATTGCGTTCCCTTTGTTAAATTCAACGTTAATTCGGAGATATTGTCGACAAAAATATTTCCTTCCACCTTTTGATCTTCGAGGGTCATGTTCGCCTTGCCACCGTTAGAGCCCTTGCGTCCCCACGATTCGCGGCGCGCCCTGAAGAAATATCCTTCCGGATCGTCGTTCACAAACGCGTTGCCTCGCAACGTTATGTCGCAACTGGTGTTGGTAACGTAAATCGAGTCGCCTTTTTTAGTTGTGATCTCGCAATTCTCCGCGACAAAGTTCGACTTGCCGACTACCGCGTCGCCGGAAAACGACTGATAAATGAAAATGTTTTTGCGCGTCGTGGATTTTCCGTGCAACGCGGAGTTGTCGTCGACTAACTTCACGTTTTTCAATACGATCGAGTTTTTGCCCTCGATAATCGCGCCTTCCGACTTTGTCGCGATCAAATTCGCGTCGGATACGGTAATGTCGGCGGTGGAATAAATCGTCGGCGAACCGGGACCGTTTGCCTGGAACGTTCCTCCTTCCACAACAAGTTTCCCCCCTCCGCGATCCGAGCGAATCGGCGCGGACGAACCCCCTTCGGTTACCACGTTAAGGTTTCGCGCGGTAAGCGTTCCGCCCCCCGTTACCATAATTCCGCCCGAATTGCGCTCGTTCGTTTTGATTTCGGCGTCTTGAATCGTCGCTTCGCCGGATCCATAGACGAACAAACCGCTCGAATACGCTGAATTCGTTGTTATCGACCCGCCGACGATAGACAGTTTGCCCCGATCGTGAACAAGAACCGCCGCGTTTACGCCGTAGAAGTCGTAGTCGTCGCTTCGCCCGCTCGGATTGCCGCTTTTCGTAATCGTCGGCTTCGTAAATTTCGATTCGCCGTCGGAAACCAGGAGGGCTGCTTGCGGAGCCTCGTCGCTCGAATAAACGCCGTTCTCTTCCGAAAACGTTTCCTTAATTTCTCGCGCCCCGGAATATTCGACAGTCCGATTTCTTCCTCTGGGAGGAGGTTCCATAAAACCGCCGTCTGAGGGAGGCGCGTTATAATCGGGCGGCGCGTCGTCGAAATCGGGAGGAGGCGCGCCAAAATCGGGCGGTTGAACGCCGACGTCGGAAGCGGACTCGCCTAAGACTCCGGACGCTCTGAATCCCAAAACTGAAACGCAAAGAAGAACTGTTAATATATCTCGCCGCATGATGATACTCTTTTCATAAACGTTGTTGTGGAATATTTTGCAGAAACGTCAATAGTTGTCGCGCGAGGGTCGTCGAATTATTTCGTTCGTCCTCTAAAAAAATAAACGCTTCCGCGCCAAATTTGTTTCGCAATTATTGGTCGTTTGTTTTGCTTTTTAATAGGTTGAACGCAACGCGATCAGATTCGGACGGACGCGCGTCCCTGACGTTGTGGAGAATCGTCCTCAAAAGTAGCGCCAAAATAAAAAAAATATTGTCTTCAAGAGTTGGATTAGCTTTCTCTTGAGCGTTAAATGTGATATAATGGCGATCGGTTCAGACCTTCCGACGTTAAGATCGTCTGACTCCTAGCGTTTATTGGGACATTAACGTTCGCCATATCCGGTTTTCCAACGTCATTCAAAAGGAAAAATAGATGAAACGTCTCCTGCACGCCGCCGCGCTCGTCGCGTTGATCGCGCTTTTTGCGATTCCGACTCAAGCCCGGCAATTTCCCGGCAACGACAACGATCGACCCGTGAACACGATCGAGTCGGTTCGCCGCGCTATCAACGACATGATCGCGCAGTTCGGCGACGATTACGCCGACGGCGAAGCGTATCTTAAAGAGCTCGACGCGCTTGAAAAAGAAGAGCCGAAAGACGACGCTTGGCAAAAGAAGTTCGCGGATTTTCGCCGCAAAGCGCTTCTCGCGCTCCCGACGCTCGACGATCTGGAGCTTCTGGTCGTCAAAACGTCGCGTTTGCCGGCGGTCGGCGACGACTTCATGACGATCGACAAGGTCTCCAAGGAGGGCTGGGACGCCGAACTCGGCGTTCTTTCCGATCTTCGTTCGGGCAATCCGCAATTCAGGACGATCTATAAGCCGGAAAACGGTCGTCCGATCCTCGAACCGGAACTCCACTGGGACGGCGAACGCGTTATGTTTTCGAGCATCTCCGAGGATAACAAGCGCTGGGCGATTTTTGAAATCAACGTCGACGGCACGGGGCTCAAGACGCTCTCGCCGACCGATCAGCCGGACGTCGACTTCTTCGATTCGTGCTACACGCCCGAAGGACAAGTCGTCGCCTGTTCGAACGCGGGCAAGCAGGGACTTCCGTGCATCAACGGTTCCGATCCGATGGCGAACATCTATCTGATCGATCCGGAAACGAAGAAGGTTCGCCAGCTGACTTTCGAGCAGGATTCCGACTGGCATCCCACTCCGTTGAAAAACGGGCGGATTATGTATCTGCGCTGGGAATATTCGGACATTATGCACTACTACAGCCGCATTTTGTTCCACATGAACCCGGACGGCACGAACCAGGCGGAACTCTACGGTTCCGGGTCGTTCTTCCCGACCGCGTTCAAGCACGCGCGCGAATTCCCCGATTCCTCGAAAATCGTCGGGATTTGTTCCGGACACCACGGTCGCGGCGACACCGGTCGTCTTACGATTATCGATCCGACGATCGCGCGCAAATATCCGTTCCGCTTCCATCCGACAAGCCTCGAATGGGGACCTGAAAACACGCAATACGATTGCCATCCGGACGTCTTTCCGGCGGAAAAAACCGGGTTCGTCGCCGAAATTCCCGGCTACGGACGCGACGTCGTCGGCAACGTCCTCGATATGCAGTCGACGGGATTGCGCTACAACTTTACGTTCCCCTATCCGCTTTGCGAAAACTATATTCTTGTCAACTGCGAACTTGACGAGCAGCCCGGAACTTACGGTTTGTACCTCGTCGACACGTTCGACAATATGACGCTTATCGCCGAAATCAAAGGACAGGGCTACTTCTTCCCGACGCCGCTCGTCGAGCGCGAACTGCCTCCGGTTCTTCCGAATCGCGTCGAAGAAGGCTCCAAAGAGGCGACCGTCTTTATTACCGACGTCTACAACGGTTTCGGAACGGAAAACGTTCCGCAGGGCGAAATCGTCGGCTTGAAGGTGTTCGCGTATCACTTCGCTTATCTGCACACCGGCGGACACGAATCCGTCGGCGTTCAAAGCAGTTGGGATATCAAACGCCTGCTCGGCTACGTTCCTGTCGAAGAGGACGGCTCCGCTTTCTTTAAGATCCCCGCGAACACTCCCGTCGCGCTTCTGCCCGTCGATAAAAACGGCGCCGCCGTCCAGCTTTTCAGAAGCTGGTTCGTCGGCATGCCCGGCGAAAACGTTAGTTGCAACGGTTGCCACGAATCGCAACTTGACGCGACGCAGTCGGTTCTTAAGATGGCGTCCCGCCGCGAGCCGAGCGAAATCAAAGACTACCTCGGTCCTCCGCGATCGATTACGTTTGAGCTTGATTTGTATCACCGCGTCGTCAGGAAGTTCTGCATTGGTTGTCACGACGGTTCAAAACCGGATCGTCCGTCCTTTGCCGACGCGCGGTCCGCTTACGACAATATTCATCCCTTCGTCCGACGTCCCGGACCTGAAACCGACATGGACGTTCTGCCTCCGTACGAGTATCACGCCTCGACGAGCGAACTCGTCCAAATGCTTGAAAAAGGTCATTATAACGTCAAACTTGACGACGAGGCGAAACGTTTGATCGTCAACTGGATCGACTTCAACGCGCCATGGCGCGGCAAGTGGGGAAACGAACCTGAAGCGAAGCGTCGTTTGGAACTTTCCGAACTGTACGCCGATTCCGCCGCCGTCGACGTCGAAAACGAATACGAGCGACTCCTGATGGAAA
Organism: uncultured Planctomycetales bacterium; assembly: GCA_947305735.1. Classification (GTDB taxonomy): domain Bacteria; phylum Planctomycetota; class Planctomycetia; order Pirellulales; family Thermoguttaceae; genus RUG369. Next base: position 10,538 of record CAMZEO010000080.1, read on the forward strand.
TGCGCGAAAAGGAAGCGCCCGAATTCGTCAAACCGGAAAAATTCGAAAAGCCGACCGACGATCTCGGAAACGCCTGGGCGTTTGACGAAAACGCCGCCAAAGAGATGCAAAAACAGGCTCTCGCAAACGGCGCGCCCGAGAAGACCGTCAGGCTTTCCGACGACGTTTCCATCGAGTTCGTTCGCATTCCGGCGGGAAAATTCGTCATGGGTAGTCTCGCGGGCTGCAACGACGAGTATCCGCGCGCGGAAGTTACGATCGACAAGCCGTTCTGGATGAGCAAAACGGAAGTAACGAACGAACAGTACGGCGTTTACGATCCCGAACACGACACGCGCTATATCGAAGAGCACGGCAAAGACCATATCGTGCCCGGCTACATCGCGAACCATCCTCGACAGCCGGTCGCGCGCGTTAGTTGGAACGAAGCGCGACGGTTCGTCGAATGGCTTAGAGAAGAAAAAGGCGTCAAAGCCGATCTGCCGACCGAAGCGCAATGGGAATGGGCCGCGCGTTCCGGAAGCGCCGAGCAGTTCTACTACGGAACTTGGGACGTCGATTTCTCGAAATACGCCAACCTTGCCGACGCCGACCGTCGCCGACTTTACACCACCTGGGAAAACGGAGCCACGATCCACGTTCGACACAACTATCCGGAAGGAAGCGTCTTTCCGCTTCGCGACGATCGCTTTACCGACCATTGGTTCATCGTCGATTACGTCGCCCAGAACCTCCCGAACGCGTGGGGACTCTACGACATGATCGGAAACGTCGCCGAATGGACGCGCTCCGACTATAAAGCGTATCCTTACGACGACGCCGACGGACGCAACGAGCTCGATCCCGCCGCGCGCAAAGTCGCGCGCGGCGCTTCCTGGGCCGATCGTCCAAAAATTGCCGGAAGCGCGTTTCGTCAGGCGTATCTGCCGTGGCAGAAAGCGCATAACGTCGGTATTCGGCTTATTCTCGAAGACTGAGCGGCCGTTCGTCGTTGACGAGCATTGGCGTCCGCGACTTTGAACCGCGACAACACGCAAACGTCGACGCGCGGAAGTCGACGTTTGCGACGTCGTTCTAACGCTTTGCGATAAATTGACGCGCCTTGACCAACAGGCTCGCGTTTGGATTGAAGAGCGTCGATCAAGACTGAAAACGTTGGGGAAACGTATGAAAAATATCACGCAAGACCAATTTCGCGACCTTCTTGACGAACTGGAATTGCTTCACAAAAAAGTCGACAAACGCGCGTTGGTCGTTCCTTTTCCGCCGGACGAAGATTTTGATCAACCGATCAATATTATCTACGTCGTCGACAGGAAAAAGTTGCAGGCGGGTTCCGTCGTCTCGGGCTACGGTTCCAATCTCGGGCGTTTGGAAGCCTTGGAATTTTGCAACTCCTGGAATCGCGAAAAGATCAATCCGAAAGCGTATGTCGACAAAGACGGAGATTTTACCGTCGAAATAACCTTGTTTACCGACGAAGACGTGTCCGTCGGCTACGTCAAACAGAATTTTATTCTGTTGAGCATTTCGTCGATAGCGCTTTTCTTCAAAGAACTCAAACAATACGTCGACAAAAAAGGAGTCGGCGACGAACTATGAAAAAGACCGACGGGGAAATCGGTCGACGCAAGCGCGATTGGGGAGCAAATGATGACGAAAAAAATTGACGTCAAGAAGTTCAGAGAATACCTGGACGAACTTGGCTTAACGCATAAAAAAGTCGGCGACCATACGTTTCGCATGCCTATTCCTATGGACGACGACTTTGAAGAGTCGCTTGGAATCTCCTTTGAAGTTCAGGAGAAAAAGATCCAGGCGTGGGCCGCTATTCCGGGATTCGGCGTCGAAAATCCGCGTTCCGATTCGCTCGATTTTTGCAATAAATGGAATAAAGAAAGCATTTCGCCGAAGGTTTACATCGACAAAGACGGAGACTTTATCGCCGAGCAGACCATTTTTATCGACGAGGAACTCTCGGACGATTTTATCAAAACGAATTTTATCATGTTCGCCATCGCCTCGATGAAAGGATTCTTTGAACGACTGAACAAACGTCTCAATCACGAGGAGGACGACGAAGAAGAAGGCGACGACGGCGGAGACGACGATGACGACGGCGACGACGGCGACGACGGCGACGATAGTTCGCGGCGTCGCGAGTTGGAAGCCCTGGCGCGGTTGGAGGAGCTCGTCGGAATGGAGAAAAACGACGAGAACGACGGAGACGAACGGGAAAGCGATTTGAATTCCTCGTTGGAATTGTTGCGCAAACTTCTCGAACGAAGGAGTTCCGGTTCGTTGAAAGACGGTTCCGGCGGCGAAGATAAAGGCGGCGTTCCTCCGGACGTTGCCGACGAACTCCTGGAACTCCTCGACAAAATCGCCGAAGATCCCGATTTTGACGTCGAAAACGACTATGGAGAGGACTGGATCGGCGAGGACGACGGAGAAGGTTGGAAAGGCGAGGACGCGGATTACTGGGAAGACTTGTCGGATTGGGAACGCGACGAGGAAGACGAAGAAGAGAACGAGGAGGACGACAAATGACCGATGGTGAAAATTATTCTCGACAACTTGTTAGGAAAGCGCTGGCGTTGTTCTAGAAAACCGATGAAGCTAAAGGACTTGATCTGGAAGAACGATTTCAAATGATTCGCGACTGTTGCGAAATGAGGCAAATCGGCGTAGTTGCCGATTCCGACGACGATTCCGACGAACTACTGAAACTGATCGACGAAATTATCGAGGACGCCGACGACTTAGGTTTTGACGTTTACGACGACGACTATTGGGAGGGCTTGTTGGATTAGGAAAGCGACGAGGGCGAGGAAATAGCGACAAGTCGTTTCGGCGTTTTCGCGAGCGTTCTTAAAAGTAGATTTTCAAACGTTTATCAAATGTTTCATGGATATTCCAGCTGAATTTCAAGAAAAATTTGAGTTTTATAATTTCGGTCATGCGCTGGAAATATTGACTCAAGCTTATCCTGGCGAATGGGGCGAACTGCTTGATTGCTTAACCTCTTTGTCGATCAGTCGATCGGAAATAATTCAAGCGGGAGGCAACGAAAGCGCCATATCGATTTGAGAGCGAATTAAAGACTCGACGCCCCAAGAACGACAATATCCGCGCGAAGATTCGTCAGCAATTACAAGTTTTGCGCGATAGAGGTTTCATCGATTTCCTTGGACGAGGAGTTTATAGAAAAAGGATTCCACTCTAAACGAGGGAGTTTTGAAGGAAATTTATGAAAAGCAGTTTTTTACGTATCGGCTTGTAAAAGACGGAAAAGCGCCGTTGTTTAACAAATCTTGAAAAAAATTTAACGTTCATTTTCAATCTTTTAAAGGAACAATCATGAAAAAAATCACGCTTATTTTCACAACTCTCGTCGCCGTCGCGTTCGCGACGAGCGTCAACGCGCAAGACTCCGAGAAAAAAGAACTTCCGAAATTCAAACAAGACGCCGTTTCTCTTTGGCTGAGTCCTTCCAATCAGATTCATAACATCGGCTTTGGCGAATATAAGTCTGAAAAACAGCGTATGAACGAAGTCGCCGACGTCGTCGAGCCGATTCTGAAAGAACATGGCGTCAAAGTTTATCGCAACGACCCGGAAGAATCGATCCGCGATTACACGCGTCGCGCTAACGAACTGAACGTCGATCTCTATTTCGCGATTCATTCGAACGCGTTTAACGGAAAAGCGCGCGGCACCGTCGTCTTCTGCCACAAAAAAGGCGGCGAAGGGGAACGATTCGCCAAACGCATTAACGACGCCCTTATGGAGATTTACGAAGGTCCCAACCGCGGAATTCAGGAAGGGTATAAATACTACAACGGGAGACCTATGTGGGAAACGAGCGATTCGCATATGCCCGCGTGCCTGGTCGAAGTCGCGTTCCACGACAACGAAGAGGATTCCAAGTGGATTCTCGCCAACATCAAGCCGATTGGGGAAGCGCTTGCAAAAGCGGTTCTCGAACATCTTGCCGCCGAACATCCGGACGCCGTCGAAAAATAATTCTCACGGCGCCGACGTAGCGCGCCCCGCAACACAGGAAGAAAAACGTCATGAAAAAAGCGTATCTTACCGCCGGCATTCCCAATATCAGTATGACGCTCTATTGGAAGATGCGATTCCTCGTCGGGGATCCCGCGGCGATTCTCGAATTCGACGAAACAATCGCGTTTCCCGAAGCGAAGCCGACGGATAACCCCGACGTCGTTTCGGCGCCGGGCAAAACGACCCTGCTCATTTTGCGCGATATTGAAAACGAACGCGCAAGAGCGAAGG